>CAZIXH010000432.1:0-9702 GCA_964543055.1 uncultured bacterium | reverse complement strand
ACCCCACCGGCCACCCCAGGCAGTTGGTGGAAACCTGCGGTCAATACCACCTGGCACATTCAGTACACCGGCACACTCGACAAAACCCGCCAGGTGACGGTTTACAACGTGGACCTGTTCGACACCCCGGCCAGTGTGGTGCAAGAGCTGGCGGCCAGAGGGGTCAAGGCGGTTTGCTATCTAAGTGCAGGCTCCTGGGAGGACTGGCGACCCGACAAGAACCAGTTTCCCCCTGAGGTGCTGGGCCGCAACTACGACGGCTGGCCTGGTGAGCGCTGGCTGGACATCCGCCAGATTGATAAGCTTGCCCCTGTGCTGCGGGCCCGGCTCGACCTGTGCAAGCAAAAAGGCTTTGTGTGGGTAGACCCGGACAATGTGAATGGCTACCAGAACAACACCGGTTTTCCCCTTACCGCCCAGGATCAGATTCGTTTCAACCGCTGGCTGGCGAACGAAGCCCACCAGCGGGGCCTGGCGATTGGCCTCAAAAACACCACCGAACTGCTCTCGCAGCTCATCAACGACTTCGATTTCCTCGTCACCGAAGAGTGTTTCGTCCAGGGCTGGTGCAACCAGACCCGCCCCATGGTGCAGGCCGGTAAGCCGGTGCTGAACATCGAATACACCGACACCCGCATCAAGAGCGCCTCGCAGTTTTGCAGCAACACGCAGGGCCTGGGAATATTCTCCATCCTCAAGCGGCGTGAGCTCGATGGTTGGGTAGAGGAGTGCAGGTAACTCCCCCCGTTAAGTGGCACCATAGCGTTACAGACGCGAAAATCCCACCGGGCTGAAAGGGCTCGAGTGGGATTTGCACATCCCTGAGGCAAGTACACAGAGGTATGGTGTACTTGCCAGGAAATGCGCCCCTGGACAACCTGGCGGCTTCTTGCAAGGCTATTGTATGGGGCTTATGTGTGCGCGAAGGCCCCAAAGCCTAATCAGAAAAGCCTTCCATATGTGATTAATGTAACGAGAGATAACAGGTCAACTGCCCCTGGGATGCTTGGGGTTCTTCTTCTAACCTAAGGTCAGGAAAAGAGTAGGCCAGGAAAAGAGTCCGCATACGCTTTTTGATCCAAGATCCAGAGGGTTCAGACGAATGAAAACCACCATCCGAATCGTTGCCTTCCTTCTCATCAGCCTGCTTCTGGTGCTGGCTGGCTGTAATCTGCAAAAAAGTAATAGCACCGGCGAGGCTCCCGACGGGTCACCCCTGACTCCTTCCATGCCCCGCTTCGAGGGAGCGCCGGTGGCCTTGCCGGTTCAAAAGGCCGATGCCAACCGGCCCCTGCCGGGGGTGCAAATTCCAGGGGCGGCCCAGCCCCAGCGCCAGGGGGTGCAGTCCCAGGCGCTTCCAGCCAACCGTGTGGCCCTGCGCCTCCTGGTGATTGGGCCCACTGCCGAAGACCCCGGCCTGCAAGCCTGGCGGGCCATCCTGGACCAACTAGGCGCCCACTACGAGGTGTTGTTGGCCGCTACGCAGGAGCTAACCAGTAGTGTGCTCGAGGACAGCACGGGGGGACGTTTCCAGGCCATCCTGCTGGCCAGCAACAACCTGGCCTACGAGGTCTCGCCGGGGGTTTTTGCAAGCGCCTTTACGGGGGAGGAGTGGAGCCGATTGTGGGACTACCAGCGCCGCTACGCGGTGCGCTCGGTTTCGCTCTATACCTTTCCAGGGCCTGGAACCCCAACGGTGCGTTTTGCTGAGCCGGAAGACTACTGCATCCGCTCGGTGCGGCCTGCGGGTGACGAAGGGTTGCGTACCGATAATCCGGCCACCAACCCGCCGGGCACGCCGCCCCCTTACCCGGCGATCCAGATGACCCTTACGCCTGAGGGGCGCGGGTTGTTTGGCTACCTCAACCCCACCGCCGTAATCCCCATTCAGAATGCCTATACCTACCCGGCCCGGCTGGCGACTGCCCAGGAGTCGGGGGACTGTCTGGTACAACCGCTTTTGCGGGATCCGGAGGGCAACGTGCTGGGCGTGTTCAGCCGGAGCGCCGACGGGCGTGAGCGCATCGCCCTGACCTTTGCCAGCAACCCCTACCTGCTGCACACCCAACTGCTGGGCTATGGCCTGGTTCGCTGGGCCACGCGCGGGCTTTTTATCGGGGAGCGGCGGCATATCCTGGCGGTGGATGTGGATGATTGGGGTCTGGAGTCCGACTGGTGGGACGACACCCTCCAGCCCGGTGAGCCCCTGCGCTACCGACCGCAGCCCTTCCGACTTTCCGCGCTGGATGCCTGGTCGGTGTATCAGCAGCAGCGCCAGCTCAACGCCACCTATCCCCTCAGTAAC
Source organism: uncultured bacterium (assembly GCA_964543055.1). GTDB lineage: Bacteria > Deinococcota > Deinococci > Deinococcales > Thermaceae > Meiothermus. Next base: position 7,397 of record CAZIXH010000432.1, on the reverse strand, counting down.
GGCTTCATGCTCAACCTGGCTTTCAACGGGCGCGGGGTGAACACCGGTGTGGCGGCAAGCTGCAACCCAGGGGTGTCCAGCGGCGACCCCCTGTCCAGCCTGACCAAGTGCCTGGCCAGTCGGATGCGCTGGGTCAACCACACCCGCGACCACCCCTCCATGGACAACATCACCGACCCTGCTGCCCTGCGCTTCCAGATTGCCGAAAACACCCGCCTGGCCAACCAGCTGGGCCTCTGGTACGGCAGCAAGACCCTCAAGACTGGCGAGCTATCCGGTCTGGGTTGGTACCGGAGTCCGGCGCCGGCCCCCATTGTTCTGCCCACCCTGCCCTCGGAGTGTCCGCCCATCGCTACGCCAACAGGCCCTGGCTCGGACGAGCCCCGCAAGGATTTCGGCCTGGTCTGCTCGAACAACGAATTGCTGGATCGCGCCCGTGAGCTGGGCATTCGCTATATTCACGGCAACTTCTCGGTGAGCAGCCACAAGCCCCCCTGCCCCATCTGCGGGGTAGCCCTGCGCCCGGACTTGCTGATGATCCCGGTCTGGCCCACCAACATCGCCTACACCGTGACCACCCCCGCAGAAGCCACCTCGTTTTACAACTACATCTACGCGCCGGGCGGGCAGAACCCCTACTGGCCCAGGCCCCTGACCTACGAGGAAATCCTCGAGCAGGAGACCAACCTGGCCCTCTACCACCTCCAGACCAGCGCCAGCTCACACTACTTCCACCAGGCCAACCTGCGCGAGTTTGCGCCAGGCCGCACTCTGGTCTTTGACTACCTGAACCGCCTGATGCAGAAATACGCCTCGTACTACCAAATACCGGTGCTCAACCCCTCCTGGGACGAGATCGGCGAGTATGTATCCGAACGCACCAACCATACTGAGCTGGTACAGGCGGGTATCACCGCGACCTGGGATCGCAGTACCAATCAGGTTATATTCACTGCGCCTCCTGGGCGTTCGGGTGTACTGTTTTTTACAGGGGCGGCGCAGGGGGAGAGCAGGGTGTACGGAGGCGAAACTGTCTCGAAGGTCAGCCTCTCTGCCGGCCAGAGCCTGAGCTTCTCCTACACGCCTTTAGAGTAGGGGAGTTTTAGAGTTACTGCCGAAGAGGAGGGCGATGAGAATTGCACTGATCACCGAAGGAACCTACCCCTTTGTGGTGGGTGGGGTGAGCGTCTGGTGCGATCAACTCATCCGTGGCCTGAGCGATTTTGAGTTCGAGGTGATTGCCCTGACCGGCAATGGCCTGGAAACCAGCGCCTACCCGGCCCCTCCCAACCTGAAAGGGGTGGTCAACTTTCCCTTGTGGAATGCAGAGCGCCGTGGGCGTAGCAGGAACCATTCTTCACACTGGTTTGATCAGGTTCACCACAGTTTTGTGACCGCCCTGACCCAGCCCAACTGGGGCACCACCTATTTTTTGTGGGCATTGCGGGCCATGGCCGGCTATGCCCAACAGGCCGACCTGGGCGCGGCCCTGCTCAGTGAAGCTTCGCTGGGTCGGCTCATCAAGGCCTGGCAGGAATACCGACCGGAAGACCCCTCCAGTGGCACCCTGCCGAACCTGAGCCTTCAGGATGCCCTGCTGGCGTCGCAGCTAATTGAGCATCTCCTGCGGCCCTTGCGGTTGATTCCCCCCAAAGCCGATGTTTATCATGCGGTCTCCAACGGTCCGGCGGCCATTGTAGGGATGATGGGCAAGTGGCACCATTCCGCGCCCTTTGTGCTCACAGAGCACGGGGTGTACCTGCGCGAGCGCTACCTGAGCTACCTGCAAGCCCCTTACAGTCCGGCGGTGCAGACCCTGATACTCAACTTCTTCCGCTTGCTTTCTAGCGCGGCTTACCGGGTGGCCGACCTGATTGTGCCGGTTTCGGAGTACAACCGCCGCTGGGAGGAACGCAACGGGGCCTTCCCCTCCTCGATTCGCCCCATTCACAACGGGATTGACCCAGCGCTGTTCCCACCGCCGGAAAAGGAGCCCGAGGTTCCGACCCTGACCTTTGTGGGCCGCATAGACCCCCTCAAAGACCTGCATACCCTGATTGAGTCGTTTGCCTACACCAAAGACCATGTGCCGAATGCCCGCTTGCGGATGTTCGGGCCCACGCCTGCGGGCAACGAGCGTTACCGTGAAAGCTGCGAAAAGCTCATCGAGGAGTTGGGTTTGCAGGGAGCCGCAACCTTCGAAGGCCGTATTTCTCCAGCGGCACGGGGCTACCAGGCCGGGCACGTAGCGGTTTTGAGCAGCATCTCGGAGAGTTTTCCGTATGCCGTGATTGAAGCCATGTCGTGTGCGCGGGCCACGGTCTCGACCGATGTGGGGGGGGTTAGCGAAGCGGTGGGTGATGCAGGCATTCTGGTACCAGCCCGCGACCCCGAGGCTATGGGGAAAGCCTGCACCGAATTGTTGCTAGACGATGAAAGGCGCACAGAGCTGGGCAGGTTGGCGCGGGAGCGGGTGCTCAAATACTTCACCCTCGAGCGCTTTCTGAACGACTACCGTAAGATGTACCACGACGTGGTTTTTTTTTCGAGTTCTCCCAAGACCCCTACCGAGCCGAAGACACCTACCGAGAGTAATTTACTGGTGGCCTCGGGGAGCTGAGCTGGGCTTACCTGAGGTTCGTTCATGAGGTTACTACCCAGTCCGGATTCAGTTACGCTTGCCACCAAGGGTAGGGGACTTTCGTAATGCTTTGGCTCGTTTACCTTTCACACTCCCCGGGCAGCTCGCACAAAAAAACCAATCCATGGCCCTTTTTGCTTTCCTGTAGCTCAAAATGCTTGTGCAAGATACCCCTCTTTCCCACCAGGAGAGAAGGGCAGAGTTTCATGATGGGGGACTTTGAAGACATGGGTTGGATGGTATGAGCCAGCGCATCGAGTTTTTTGAGGATCGTGGGGTGGCCGTACTACCGAGCTATACCCGGACGGGCAAGGCTCTGCCGACCCCCTCCAACCGCCTGGCTCAGCTGGTGCAATACCTGGGGCCGGTGTGTGAGACGGCTGTAGATTCGCAGCAGATTGCCGCCGCGTTAGAGGCCCACGGGTATAACGACCGGATGGTACTCGAGCGCTTTGGCTACCCCAACGTATTCGAGCTGGCCGAAACCCTCTTTCGCTCCGTGCCGCGCAAGCTCACCCCCGCCAAACGCAGGGTTTACCATTTCTCCAACACCCTTCGAGAACTTTCGCATGGGCTGTTTTATGGGCTGCCGGGGCTGTTCTATCCGGCGGTGTTTGCCTGGGTAGGTCCGCAGGAAGCCACTTTAGGGCTGATTCTGTCAGCCATCCTGGGCTGGTCGTGGAGCCAGGGCATGATTCGTCTGGCTTATGTCTTGATGGGTCAAGGCTTTGCCTCGGAAGCCCGCGTCTTGTTACGCACCATGATGTTTATCGGGTTGGGCCTGGCGGCCTTAATCCCTCCTATCATTCAAGGAAGCCCGCCCCTGGTGGCACTGGTGGTTTTGCAAATGGCCTACCACATGGCCTCCGGTGTCTTGCTTTTGTACAAGCGCGAACTGTGGTTGCTGGCAGCCACATCGCCGGCGGTTTTGTCGGGGGCACTGTTCTTGCTGGCTCCAGAGGTGCTGGGCGCTGCCACTACAACCCTGGTCATGATGGTTTCGGTGCTGATGAGTTTTGGGGCTGCCCTGTTCACCACCCGGGCCAAGGCCACCCATTCTCCCTGGAAAGTGTTGCAGCGGGCCGACTGGGTGGACACTCTCCCGCTAATGCTGTACGGCCTCCTGAGCGCTATTTTTGTGTTCCTCAGCCCTTTCTGGCACTGGCTGACCAATACCCCCATTGCTTCGGGTCTGGCTGTGGTTCCGCTGGTACTGAGCATGGGGGGTCTGGAGTGGCAGCTGCGGGTTTTTCTGGAGCGCATGAGCCTTTTGTTGGCCAGCACCAGCGACCTGGGCGTATTTGCCCGTAACGTCAATCGCATCTTTTTGTCTGTGCTGGCCTCCTACGGACTGCTTCTGCTGGTGCTGAGCCTGCTGGCGATGGCCATGCTGAACCTCCGCGATGCAGAGTCCCAGATATTTCTAATAGCTAATTTCCTGCTGGGTCTGGGGTTTTTTGTGGCCTTCACCCTTACCTCCATGAACCGTACCCTGCGGGTACTGCTGGGGATGGTGCTGGCCCTGGCGGTGTATCTGGCGGCTTTTGGTCTCTCCATTCAGGGACTGCTGCCCCTGGATGTACACCTGAGTTATCTGCTGGGATGCGGGGTCTTTACCATTTATTTGTTGCTGGTGGCCCTGCCGGTCTTGCGTGAGCTTCGCAACTATCAGTAGGCAAAACGATGAGCACCACGCCTGCTAAAGCCAGATCCCTGGCCTTCTACTATGGGCAGGGTCGGCTGGAGCGATTGTGCCGCTATCAAAAAGTGGTGTTACAGACCTGGGCTTATACCCCAGAGGATCTGACCTTTTTGCGTCGCCAGCGTACCCTACCCCTGGCCTACCTGAGCCTGGGTGAAGACCAGCCCATGCCTTCGCCCTGGCACCGTGATGCCCGCAATCTGGACTGGAATACAGTTTATGTTGACCCTGCCCATCCCGAGTGGATGAAGAACCGACTCGAGGAGGCCCAAAAGGCGGTTGAAATGGGGTTTGAGGGGTTGTTTCTGGACACCCTGGATACCGTTACCCTGTTTCCTCAGGATCGGTTTATCATGCTGGGTCTCATCAGCCAGTTACGGGAAAAGCTAGGAGCCAGGCTGATATTTGCCAACCGAGGGTTCCACCTCTTGCCCGAGCTGGCAACCCTGGTGAACGGGGTGGTTTTGGAGTCGTTTTCTACTACCTGGACACCCTGGGGCTATCGGGTGTTGCCTGTGTACGAACTCGAGTACAACCTGAGCTGTCTGTTCAGGCTTCAGGGTTATCCCTTAGAGCTCTATGCGCTGGACTACGCCAACAACCTCTGGCTCGAGGGTTACGCCCGTCTGCGGGCGATGTTTTATGGCTTGCCCACATTTGTGAGCAACCGGAACCTGACCCGCATATAAGTTGCGCCTGTATAAGGTCTAGAGATGCATCCAGGCCGCGCCAGATAATCAAGCTCCGGGCGCAATACCCGATTGATTTTCGATCATCCCAGTAGCCTAAACATAGGTGGGAGGTACTTGGAAGCTACCCTCTGCCCGGCCCATCCAGATACTGCTTCGAAAAGGCGTGGGGCAGAAGCTCACCGAGAGTGGTATGTAACTCGGGGCCGTCGGCGCTGAGGCAGTGTACCGGGGTCTCGGGGTGGGCAAACTCGCTCAGTACCTGCCGACACCCGCCGCAAGGGGTTGCGGGCTGTTTGCCCCGGCTCATTACCCAGACCTCGGCAATCTCCTGTTCGCCCGCCGAGACCATTTGCAAAGTCGCCGACTGTTCGGCACAGCGTGAGAGGGGATAGGCTGCGTTTTCTACGTTCACCCCGCCGTAAAGTCGGCCCGATCTGGATTTGATGACTGCCGCAACAGCAAAGCCAGAGTAAGGGGCGTAGGAGCGGGTTAGAAGTAAGTGCAATTGTTCTAGAACCTTGCTAGGTGTTTTGGGCACGCTTCCAGCATACTGCACCTACCCCTAGGCTTCCTCCGAGGTTACCGACTCACTCAGGGTCTCGTCGTCGCTGGGCTGGGGGGTTTTCTTCTGGGCTCGTACCCGCTCGATGCCCCTGGGGTCGGCCATTTCCACAATGAACTCAAAGCCGCCGTACTCGAGCTTTTCCCCCACCTCGGGGATGTGCCCGAACTCGTTCATCAGGAAGCCCGACAGGGTATCGTACTCGCCCTCAGGCAGCTCGATGCCCAGCTTCTCCGAGGCGTCCTCCAAGGGGATGGAGGCATCCAGCATGTAGACCCCTTCGGCCACCTCCTGTACCGGGGCGGCTTCCTCTTCGTCGGACTCGTCGTAAATCTCTCCGATGATTTCTTCGATGATGTCCTCGAGGGTAATTAGGCCGGCGGTGCCCTTGAACTCATCCACCACAATGGCCATGTGGGTTTTGCGGCGGCGCATCTCGCGCAGGAGTTCCCGTGCTCCCATGGTCTCGGGCACAAAGTAGGCGGGGTGGCAGATGCTGCCTACCTTGGTGCTGTCCAGTACGGCTCCACTGTACTCGAGCAAATCCTTGGCGTAGGCTACCCCAATGATGTTGTCTATGGTGTCCTGGTAGACCGGAACCCTCGAGTAGCGGTGTTCGCGGGCGGTATTCCAGAACTCGCGCAGCGAAGCCTCTGCCGAGATGGCCACCATGTCCACCCGCGGCACCATAATCGAGCGCACCGGGGTCTCTTCCAGATCCAGAATCTGGCTGATAATCTCGCCTTCACTCTCGTCCAGCACGCCTTCCTTTGAAGAAGCCTCGACAATCAGCTTGAGCTCTTCGGCGCTCCCCACCATGGAATGCGAGGGCGCCTCCCTCAGGCCCATAAGCTTAAGGAAGAAGTTGCCGCTGCGGTTGAACAGCCATACCAGAGGAGCGGTCAGGCGCTGAAAAACATTGAGCGGCAGGATGGTGAAGCCTGCGACCTGCTCAGTTCGCTGCAGGGCAATTCCCTTGGGAATCAGCTCCCCAAAAAGCACCGTCACGAACGTAATGATGATGACCGAGATGGCAAAACTGATGGTGGAAAGCAGGTTGCTTTCAGCAGCGACAGAAGCTTCGGTCTGGCCAAAGAGAGCCGCAATGCCCGCCACAATCAGCCGGGTAACGTAGGGTTCGCCAAACGCACCCAGAATCAGGTTGGTGGCGGTGATACCCAGCTGGGTGGTGGCGATGTAGGTATCGAGCTTGACCATGGCCTGCTTGAGCAGGTTGCCCTGCCAGGAGCCGCTTTCGGCCATTTGTTCGACCCGACTGCGCCGGATCGCCACCAGAGAGAACTCGGCGGCAACAAAAAAAGCATTGATCAGGATGAGCAGGACGATGATTCCAAAACTGCCAGGGATACTTTCCATAGGGTTCGCGTTCGACCCATCCAGAAACTAACTCGCCCCGGAGCGTTCCAGGGCAATGCCAGGGCTACGTTTGGAAGGGGAGTCCATACGCTACTAGGCGGAAGTTTACCACAGCCCTAGCCTGCTCACAAGCGGCGGTAAAAATAGGAGAACCCCGATCAGAGCGGCAATTCCACTGACAATCAGCACGCTGGCCGCCGCGACGTCCTTGGCAGCCTTGGCCAGGGGATGAAAGTTGGGTGAGACCAGATCCACCACCGCCTCGAGGGCGGTGTTGAGCAACTCCAGGCCCAGCACCAGGGCAATCAGCAGCAACACCGGCACCAGGCTGACCTGCAACCACAGGGCCAGACCCAGGGCAAGCAGGCCAATATAGACCTCTAGGCGAAAGTTGCGCTGGCTTTTCCAGGCCAGTTGAACCCC
>CAZIXH010000431.1:0-7770 GCA_964543055.1 uncultured bacterium | reverse complement strand
TCTTATCATTTGCCCGGGCATCGTCGTTTCAACCCCTCACCCGGCGACAGCGGTTACCGCCAGAATTGTTTTATTTGGCCAAAGGGGCTCCAAATTAGCCGGCGGTGTCGCCACCCTCTCCCGCAAGGGGAGAGGGAAAGGGGAAAACAATAACAGCCTGGCGGACAGGGGAACTTTCAGACCGACCTCAGCCTGGGCCCGTATACTCAGGGTATGGTGCCTGCTCGCATCGAAGGCATGGGGGTAGACCCCGGCAACGGCAACTTGATCGTGATGCTCAAGGCCGAAAATAATCTGTTTTTACCGGTAGTCATTGGTGCCCTGGAAACGCAAAACATCATGATTCATCTATCCGGTGAAAAACCCCCCAGACCCCTGGGGCCTGACCTTTTTTACAACACCCTCGAGCTGCTCGGTGTCAAGGTGCTGCGGCTAGAGATTGTTGAGCTTAAGGATGGCACTTTTTACGGGCGACTGGTGCTGGAGCAGCGCGGCCTGGAATATGAGATAGACTGCCGACCCTCCGACGGCATGGCCCTGGCCATTCGAGCCAATGCCCCCATTCTGATTGCCGAGGACGTGCTCAAGGTAGCCGGGGTTAGCGAGTCGCAAATCAACCGGCAGGGCGAGACCCCCAAGGCCTAGCGTCCAGGAGCCGTATGCAGAAGCTTTCCTGGTGGCTGGTTGTTTGCATTTTCCTGAGCGCCCATGCCCAGCGGCTGGCCGTGATTGGCGACTGGGGCGCCGAAAGCCCGCACCGCCCGCTGGTGGCCGCGGCCATGAACGAGCAGCATCAGCAAAAACCCTTTGCTGCCCTGCTAACCGTGGGGGATAACTTTTACCCCCGTGGCGAGCCGGTTTTGCGTTTCGTGCAGGACTTACCCCCAGTGCGTATTTATCCGGCCTTTGGCAACCACGATGTACCGGCCCTGGACAGGCAGCTCGAGCTGTTCAAAGTCGAACGGCCCTATTACACCGTTCGGCTGGAGCATGTCGAAATCTTTGTGCTTTACTCGGAGGACTTCAGCCACACCCAGCGCCGCTGGCTCGAGGCAGCGCTAAAAGCTTCCAGGGCCCCCTGGAAAATCGTCGCGCTTCACCGCCCCCTTTATTCCTCAGGGCTGCATGGGGGCTCTCGCAGCCTGCGCCAGGCCCTCGAGCCCTTGCTAACCCGTTACCAGGTAGACCTGGTACTGGCCGGCCACGAGCACAACTACGAGCGCCTCGAGGCCCGGGGCATCGTCCACATCGTCACGGGCGGCGGCGGCGCGTGGCTACGCGGCTTCGTGAGTGTGCGCCCACAGAGCAAGGTGCGGCTCAGAAGCCCCAACTACCTTGTGGTGGAAGCCACCGCAGAACAGCTACGGGTTGTAACCTACAACGAAAAAAACAACGCTATTGACCTGGTGGAAATCAAGAAATAAATATCTCTGTCGCAGGTCTAATGCCAAACTTTATGCATGTGGCTAACTTTCAGTGATGCACGAGATGGGTGTGGGTGGTGGGAGGTAGGTGGTGGTTTTTACGTCTACACCACACTTTCCCATCTCCCACCTCCTGGTTTTTGGTAAGTGTTCAAGTAAACATGGTGCAAAAAATATGGGAGAAATGCACCTCCAAAAAAGCCTTCAGCCTTCGGCTTTGGGCCTTTGACCAACCCCCCTCAGGCATCCGAGCGCAGATGCACATGCACGTGAAAAACCTCCTGCCCACCCTTCTCCCCCACGTGAATGCGGATAAAGTAGCCCTCTAAACCCATCTCGCGGGCAATTTTGTTGGCCGTCAGCATCAGCTTGCCCAGTTTCAGCGCCCCCTCCTCGGTCTGGGGGTAGTCGGCCAGGGTAGGGATGTACTCCTTGGGGCAGACCAGGATGTGCACCCTGGAGCGCGGACGGATGTCCTTGAAGGCGATGAACTCTTCGTCTTCGTACACGATATCGGCGGGCAGCTCCCGGCGGATAATTTTGCCAAAAACGGTGGGGTTTTCCATGCCGTTTACTATATCGTCCGAAACAGGGCTATCGTAGCCCAGCAAATAGACCCCCTGGCCCCGATCAACGAGAATACAGACATGACCAAGATGCCAACTTCTCTCGAGGTGCAAGATGGGTAGCCTGAGCGCCAGAGCTCTCTGGACGGGGGTCTTCCTGATTCTGGTATCCACCCTGGCGGTGATGGGCTCCAAGCTTACCCCCACTGCCCTGATTCCAGGGGTGCTGGGCCTGGCTATCGCCCTGCTGGGCATCTGGGCCGACAAACGCCCTGCTCAGGCCCGGCTGGCACTGAACCTGGCCCTGGGGCTGGCTGTACTCGGCATGGTGGGCTCGCTGCGCAGCGTGCCCGACTTCATTACCTTGCTCACAGGGGGCACGGTGGAGCGCCCGGTAGCCACCCTGGCCCAGTTCGCTACGCTCTTCATCTGCCTGGGCTTTGCAGTGCGCTATTTTGTGGAGACCCGGCGCAAAGCCTAGAGCACCGGCAGCAGCAGGCGGGCCGGTTCTTCCTGGATAGACTCGAGCCTTCCTCGCAAGGTGTAACCCTCGATTTCCTCCACCCGAACCCAGACGGTCTGACCCACTCGAGCCGCTCCGCCAAACTCGACCTCGTAGTAGTCCGGGGTGTGGCCGTAGGCCTTGCCCCCCCGGAAGCTCTCTACCAGCACCTCGACCCGCTGACCTAGCAGGGGGCGCATGCGCTCCTCAGCCAGCCGACGGGCCAGACCGCTCAGCTCGTGGTTGCGGCGCTTGCGTACCTCGATGGGCACCTGCGGCAGTGAAGCCGCACGGGTCTTGGGGCGGGGGGTGTAGGTGAACACATGCACCCGACTAGGACGGACTTCCTCCAGGAAAGCCTGGGTCTCCTGGTGCTCTTCCTCGGTCTCGGTGGGCAGGCCCGCAATCACATCGGTGGTGAGGGCAAAGCCGGGAATCAGGTCGTAGGCCCGCTCCACCAGGTTGCGGTAGTAGGCTTTGTTATAGCGGCGGCCCATCAGGGCCAGCAGCCGGTCGGCGCCGGTTTGCAGGCTCAGGTGCAGGTGGGGGCGCACTTGCGGGGCAAAGCGCTGCATCACCCGAAGCAGCGCTTCCCCGGTATCTTCGGGCTCGATGGACGAGAGGCGCACCTTAGCACCCAGCAGGGCCAGCTCCTCCACCAGCCCGGCAATCCCCCTGGGGTGGCCCTGGTAGGAGCCGAGCCGCACCCCGGTCAGTACAATCTCCTGAACGCCCGAGGCCAGCAAGGCCTCGGCCTCTTGCAGGGCGCTCTGGTGCTCGCGGTGGCGCTCCCGCCCGCGCAAACGCGGGATGATGCAGTAGGCACACCCTGCATTGCAGCCATCCTGCACCTTCACAAAGGCCCGCACGTAGTTGTTCAAAAGGCCCCGTTCACCCGCCCCCCAGAACTCGTTGGGGGGGGTGGTGAGGGGGTCTGCGGGCAGGCCAAAGTGCTGCAAAATCAGGCCGGGCAGCTCGGCTTTACGGCGGTTGGGGACGACTGCATCGGCTCCCAGCAGGGCGAGCTGTTCGGGGGCCAGCTCGGCGTAGCAGCCCGTCACCACGATGAAGGCTGCCGGGTTGGCCCGGCGGGCCCGGCGCACCTCCTTGCGGGCGTCGGCCTCGGCGCTGGTGGTAACGGCGCAGGTGTTGATGACCACCAGGTCGGCGCCCGCCTCGAGCGGCACCACCACCGGTTCCAGGCGCTTCAAAAGGCCCACCAGGGCGTCCGATTCGACCTGGTTGACCTTGCACCCCAGGGTTTTGACCGCCAGCCGCACACCTTCCACCAGGGGCATTGTGGGGCAAGCTCAGGCATCGGTCAAGACAAGGCACTCCAGGTCTTCTTCATCGTCTTCGTTTTCTACCTCGATCACCCCATCCCCATCTACTTTTACGATGGTGGCCTCGAGGTCGTCGGGGGCGAACTCGCCGGTCCTGGTGCTGCTGGTAATGCGGCTGAGTTGTTGCTCTATCAGGTCAATCAGCTCGGGCGTGGCTTCCCGCACCCACACGGGCAGTTGCAATAGCTCCTGGATATGCACGCGGTACACCGCATCGAGGTGGTGAAGGGCCTCGAGTACCTCCTCGGCCGAGGCCAGGTCCCGGCCCACCGTATTGCGAAAGGGCAGCCCCGAACGCATTTTATCGGCATCCACAATGCTCGTCAGGTAGAGGTCGAAGCCCGCTGTGTGGCGGTGAATCCAGAGCTTCAAATACTCGGAGGGCGTCGTCATGACCCCCACCAGGAGTTCTTTTGCTTGCAAAGCGTGGATGGCTTCAGCGAGCGGCCTCATGCCCTTCACTGTAGGCCAGGGGGGTCTGAAAGGGCGGTAATTTCCGGCGCAAAAACCGCGCTTTGCGTTACGCGGGATATTACCAGATTCGGTTAGTTCGTCGCCGAACGGCGACGAACTAACCCAACCGAAGGGAGTGCTCTGGGATTCAAAAAGATAGCCTCTAAGGCTTTTGGTCTTCAAAAGTATCTTTTTGAATCCGGTATAAGATAGCGGGGTGATGACCCTCGAGCACATCCAGGCCGCTGCCCAGCGCATCGCCCCCTACATCCACCGCACCCCGGTCTTCACCAGTCAGGGGCTCGACCAGCGACTGGGCAAAAAGCTCTTCTTCAAGGCCGAGCACCTGCAAAAAACCGGCAGTTTCAAGGCCAGGGGTGCGCTCAACGCAGCGCTCCAGTTGCAAAACCCCAGGGGAATCATCGCCGTTTCATCGGGCAACCACGCCCAGGGGGTGGCCTATGCGGCTCAGGTGATTGGGGTTCCGGCGCTGGTGGTGATGCCCGAGGATGCCTCCCCCACTAAAAAAGCCGCCACCCGCGCCTATGGGGCCGAGGTCTACGACCAGGGCGTGACGGTGGAAAACCGCGAGCAGGTGGTGCGCCATCTGGCCGAGGAGACCGGCTACGAGCTCATCCACCCCTTCGACGATTTTCGGGTCATGGCGGGGCAGGGTACCCAGGCGCTGGAACTCTTAGAGCAGGTGCCTGCTTTGGACGCCGTGCTGGTCGCGGTGGGTGGCGGTGGGCTCATCTCCGGCATTGCCACCGTCGTCAAAACCCTGCGGCCCGAGACAGCGGTGATTGGGGTGGAGCCCGAAGGCGCCAACGATGCCCAGCAGAGCCTTCAGGTGGGGGTGCGGGTCAAGTTGATGCAGGCCCCCAAAACGGTGGCCGACGGGGTTCGCACCCTGGTCATTGGAGAGAAAACCTTTCCCGTCATGCAAAATCATGTAGACCGCATCCTGACCGTGCCCGACGAGGTGACCCTGCAAGCCCAGCGCCTGATGATGGAACGCCTCAAGCAGGTAGTAGAGCCCACCGCCGGGCTGGCCCTGGGGCCGGTGCTGATGAACTACGACCTGCCCGAGCGCCTGGCGGTGATTGTGTGCGGCGGTAACTGGATGCCGTAAAAGGCAGATTCACGTCGAGGGTCGAGGGTCAAGGGTCAAGATGGTATCGAATCGGGCCAGCCACCCGAACCGTTGAAACCACAGGCACAAGGGTCAACCTGCACGAAAAACAGCTCATTCCGGGAAGGCGTCACTTGCCTGATGAGGAATCGCTACGCACAGAATGACAGGTTTTACATCTCCCTTGCTTTCGGCCTTTAGCTTTCGGCCTTTAGCCTTCGGCTTTCAGCTTTTAGCTATCGGCTATTCGCTATGGTCTATCGGCTTTCTCAGGGACTTTTATCGCCGCCATCTCGGCGTAGCCTAAAGGCATGGACACCACCCAAACACACCCGAGCGACCTCGAGATCGCCCGCCAGGCCAAACCCAAACCCATCGAGGAAGTGGCCGCCAGCCTGGGTATTCCTGCTCAGGCGCTTTTTCACTACGGGCCCCACATGGCCAAAGTGCTCGCCACACCGCCCGCGCCGCGAGGAAAGCTGATTCTGGTAACCGCCATGACCCCCACCCCGGCGGGCGAGGGCAAAACCACCATGGCTATCGGCCTGACAGAAGCCCTGGGTAAGCTGGGGAAAAAGGTGGCGGTGGCCGTGCGGGAACCCTCGCTGGGGCCGGTATTTGGTATTAAGGGCGGGGCCACCGGCGGCGGGTACGCGCAGGTGCTGCCCATGGAGGAGATCAACCTGCACTTCACCGGCGACTTTCACGCCATTACCAGCGCGGTGAACCTGCTCTCGGCTATGGTGGACAACCATCTGCACCAGGGCAATGCGCTGGGGCTGGACGTGCGCCGCATCGAGGTCAAGCGGGCCCTGGACATGAACGATCGGGCCCTGCGGCAGGTGATTGTGGGGCTGGGCGGCCCCGGCCAGGGCGTGCCCCGCGAGGCCGGCTTCGAGATTACCGTGGCCAGCGAGGTGATGGCTATCATGAGCCTGGCCGACAGCCTTACCGACCTGCAAGAAAGGCTGGGCCGCATCCGCATCGGCTACAACCAGGCCGGGCAGCCGGTCTATGCCCGCGACCTGGGGGCCGAGGGAGCCATGACGGTGCTGCTCAAACAAGCCTTCTACCCCAACCTGGTGCAGACCCTGGAATACCAGCCGGCCTTCGTGCACATGGGGCCTTTTGGTAACATCGCCCACGGCACCAACTCGGTGGTGGCCACCCGGATGGCCCTGGGTTATGCCGACTACGTGGTCACCGAGGCCGGGTTTGGCTCCGACCTGGGGGCCGAAAAGTACATCAACCTGGTCTGCCGCCGGGCCGGCTTTGCGCCCCAGGCGGTGGTGCTGGTGGCCACCATGCGGGCCCTGCGCTTTCATGGGGGGCAGGACGAGTACACCCGGCCCGACCTCGAGGCCGTCCGCCAGGGGCTCCCCAACCTAGCCAAGCACATCGAAAACGTCCGCCTTCTGGGCTACCAGCCGGTGCTGGCCTTCAACCGCTTCCCTACCGATGCCCCGCAGGAGCTCCAGCTTGTGCGGGCCTTTGCCGAGGAGCAGGGGGTGCGGGTCTCCTTCAGCGAGGTGCATGCCAGGGGGGGCGCGGGAGGCCTCGAGCTGGCCCAGATGGTGCTGGAAGCCCTGGAAAACCCCGGCCAACCCCGCTTCACCTACGGCTTAGAGCAGCCCCTGGAAGAAAAAATCGCCCGCGTCGCCCAGCAGGTCTACGGGGCCGCCAAAGTCGAGTACACCCAGGAGGCCCGCAAAGCCCTGAAGCGGCTGGAGAAGGAAGGGTGTAGCCAGATGCCGGTTATCATCGCCAAAGCGGCGGCCTCCCTTTCCGACAACCCCAGGCTGCGGGGTCGCCCGGAGGGCTTCAGCGTTACCGTGACCGACCTCAAACCCAAGTGCGGGGCCGGCTTCGTGGTGGCCTACATGGGCGAGATCATGACCATGCCGGGGCTGCCCAAAGAGCCCGCCGCTGTCCGGATTGGGCTGGACGAAGAGGGACAAATCAGGGGCTTGTTCTAAGTTGCGCCTGTAAAGGTCTAAAGATGAATCCAGGCTGCGCGAGAAAATCATGCTCCGGGCGCAATACCTGAATGATTTTCGATCATGCCATTATCCAAAACATAGGCGGGAGGTACTTAGCGCAACAAACGCTCCAGAATGCCCCGCACCACCTGCCCGGTCTGAGCCAGGAGCACCGGGTCGGCGAGGGTGTCGGTGGGGCGGTGGTAGTTGGGGTCGAGACCCCGGAAGAAGAAAAGCACCGGCACCCCGGCCTGGGCAAAGGGCACGTGGTCGCTGCCCCCACCCGGCGCGCTACCGCAGGCCACCTGGAGGGCGTTGCAGTCGGCCAGGGCCCGCAGTTCGTTGCTGCCCCCGATGCCCAGGCTGCCGTT
>CAZIXH010000430.1:0-3545 GCA_964543055.1 uncultured bacterium | reverse complement strand
GGTGATTGCCTTTGACCAGGACCCCGAGGCCATCGCCCGAGCCGAGGCGCTGGGCCTGGCAAACCTGACCCTGGTGGAGGCCAACTTCCGCGAACTGGTGCCCGAGCTAAAAAAGCGGGGCCTGAGGCAGGTAGACGGCATCCTGGCCGACCTGGGGGTGTCCAGCTTTCACTTCGACGACGCCCGGCGGGGCTTCAGCTACCAGCAGGAGGGCCCCCTGGACATGCGGATGGGCGAGGGGGCGCTCACGGCAGCCGAGGTGGTCAACACCTACCCCGAAGAAGACCTCGCCGACATTCTCTACCGCTACGGCGAAGAGCCACGCTCACGGCGCATCGCCCGCTTTATTGTGGAGAACCGCCCCATCACCACCACCACCCAGTTGGCCGAGGTGATCCGCCGGGCCACCGGGTACCGCGAGGCCGGGCACCCCGCCCGGAAGAGCTTCCAGGCCCTTCGCATCTACGTCAACGACGAGTTAGGTGCGCTGGAGGCGTTGCTTCGGGGTGCCGAAGAAGTGTTGAAGCCCGGGGGCAGGCTGGTGGTCATCAGCTTTCATTCGCTCGAGGATCGCCTGGTCAAGCACTTCCTGCGCGACTCCACCTTGCTAAAACCGCTCACCAAAAAGCCCATTATTCCTTCGGAAAGCGAGCAACGCGCCAACCCCAGAGCCCGCAGCGCCAAGATGCGGGTGGCCGAGCGCACAGATGGAGGCATAGCATGAAGACGGTATTGAGATGGGGCCTGGTGTATTTGCTGCTACTGGCAGGCCTGACCGCCCTGGGGCACTACAACCAGCAGCTGAGCGCCAAACTGATGGCACTTCAAGCCACCGAGGCCGACCTCCGGCAGAAGGAGACCCGGCTACTCTTGCAGCGCTATCAGCTGGTTTCCCCACTGGCGCTGCGGGAGTGGGCCGAGGCCAATGGTTATATCCCCATGAGCCTGGCCCGCTGGGCCAGCCCAGTGCCTACAGAAAGGAGCGCCCCTTGAACCGCCTGGGTACGAGCGAACAGGCCAGCCTGAGCCGGGGCTGGGTGGTACTGGTGGCCTTTGCCGCCTTTCTGCTGGGATTGGGATACGGCTTTTACGTGCTCTGGCACAACGCCCCCAGCCTTCCCCTGCGACCCGTCTCGGCCCTGGCGGACGCGCCTCCTTTGCGCGGCAGCCTGGAAGCCGCCGACGGCACCCCGCTGGCCTTCAGCACCCCGGAGGAAGCGCGCTTGTATCCCCTGGGTCTTTCGGCTACCCAGCTCATTGGCTTTGGTGAGCGCAGCACCGGCAAGGGGCTCTCGGGGCTCGAGCTCGACCTGGAAAAGCTGCTCGCCCAGGGCCAGAGCCTGCGCCTGACCCTGAATCCACTGGTGCAGTCCATCGCCGAGCAAGCCCTGTGGAAGGGCCTCGAGGCCGCCCAGGCCGACTGGGGTTCGGTGGTGGTGATGGAAAGCAAAACCGGGCGGCTCCTGGCGGTGGCCAATGGCCCGGCCTTCGACCCCACCGCCCCCCGGCGCAGTACCCAGCAAGACGCCTCCTGGCGCAACCACGCCTTCGCATACGCGCTGGAACCCGGTTCAACCATCAAACCCCTTACGGCTGCGGTACTGATGGAGGAAAACATGGCCCGGCTGGACACCCGGGTCTATGCCCCCATGAGCCGACGCATCGCAGGCTGGACCATTAATGATGTGGTCAAGCACCCCGAGACCCTGACCCTGAGCGAGGTGCTCAAATTCTCCTCCAATGTGGGCATCACCACCCTGGCCGAGCGAATTCCACGAGCAACGCTATACAACTACTTCAAGAAAATGCACTTCATGGATACAGCGCTCTTACCACCCCTCTCCTACCAGCCCCGGATTGCCGTGCAGGTTGCGGCCCCCCAGGTGCGCCCGGTAAACCGCTGGGGCCCTGCCGAGTACGCCAACGCCACCTTTGGGCAGGGTTTCCTGATTACCCCCCTGCACCTGGCGGCAGCCTACAACATCCTGGCGAACGATGGGGTCTACCGCCAGCCCATTCTGTTCGAGGGCAACACCTCCCAGAGCAGCGTGGTATTTCGGCCCCAGGTAGCCCGTGAGATTCGCAAAGCCCTGACCGAGGGCATCGCCGAAAATGCCAGACTGCCTGGCTATGTCCTGGGCGGCAAAACCGGCACGGCCCAGGTAGTGGTGAATGGCCGCTACAGCAGCAGTGTCTATGCGGCACTCTTTGCCGGTTTCATTCCGGCCAACACCCCCCGCGTGACGGTGGTGGTGAACCTTTTCCACCCCAAGGGGGGGCGCATCCACGGCTCGCAGGTGGCAGCCCCCATCTACCGGGATATTGCAGCCCGGCTCTTTGCACTCTGGGGCACCCCGCCCCAATTGGACAACTCATCTGGCAAGGGTAAACTGGTCAACCGATGAGTGTGTTGTGCAACTTGAGGACAATACTCATGTGAGGCGATGGTGCAGATAAAAGGGCCAAAAGAACTCCAACCTGCATGGGTAGCCAGCCTGACGGGTGGGAAAGTGCACGAAGGTGCTACCGTGGCCCACGACTTGCACTGGGACTCGAGGAAAGTAGCACCAGGGGTGGCTTTTTTTGCCCTGCCCGGCGCGAATACCCACGGGCGGGAGTTCGGCCCACAAGCCCTGCAGGCTGGAGCGGCCTTTGTGGTCACCGACCTGGTGCACCCTGGCGCGGTGCAGGTCGAGAAGCCCGAGCGGGCTTTGCTGGCGGTTGGGCGGGCGTTGCGCGACCGGTTTGGCGGTATGGTGCTGGCAGTGGGAGGCAGCTCGGGCAAAACCACTACCAAAGAATGCCTGGCGCAGGGCCTGGGCTGGCCGGCCCCCGAGGGCAACCTGAACAACGCGCCCGGCCTGACCCGCTTCTTTTTGCATCTGGAAGAGGGCGAAGGTGCGGTGGTGGAGCTGGGCATAGACCGGCTTCTGGAGATGGCCGAACTCACCTACCTGGCCCGGCCCGACTTTGCCGTGCTCACCAGCCTGGGGGAGGAACACCTGGAGGGGCTCGGAAACCTGGAGAACGTGATCCGCGAGGAAAGCTGGCTCTTGCAGGTGAGCCCCGTGCGGCTGGCCAGCCTACAGGCCGCCGAGATGGTGCCACTGCCAGACCTGAGGACCTACGGCCTTGGGGCCGGGGATTTTCGGGCCGAAAACCTCGAGCTTGGCCTCGATGCTAGCCGCTTCCACTTTGAGGGGCACCCGGTCAGCCTGCCCTATCCGGGGGTCGGGCCGGTGATGGGAGCGCTGGCCGCCCTGGCCGCAACCCGGATGCTGGACAAACCCCTTGCCGATACCATCGAGCGGCTGGCCGCCCTCCGGCTCCCCCCAGGCCGGATGCAGCGCTTGCAGCGGGGGGGGGTGGACTTCATCCACGACGCCTACAACTCGAACCCCTTATCCTTCCGGGCCGGGATGCAGTTCCTGCAAACCCAGCCGGGGCGCAAGTGGCTGGTGCTGGGCCGCATGGCCGAGCTGGGCGAGGAGGCCCTGAAGCACCACCTCGAGGCCGCCCGGCTGGCCGAGAGCATCAGCCCCCAT
>CAZIXH010000429.1:0-2924 GCA_964543055.1 uncultured bacterium | reverse complement strand
CAGCGTCAAAATAGTAACTGAAGCCTTACCCATTGCGCGGGGAGGGTTTTACATTGAGGGCATGGACATTCAAATAGGAACGACGGGTCTTCAGCCCGAGGAGCTCATTGCACTTTACGACGACAGCGGCTGGGGCAAGGCTTTGGAATACCGGCCCGAAATGGTCAAAACGGCCATTGAAAAAGCCGATCTGGTATTGCAGGCTCGAGTTCGTGAGCGGCTGGTGGGCTATCTTTCGGCCTTTTCAGACGGGGTTTCCAGCACCCATCTGGACGTACTGCTGGTGCACCCCGCCTTCCGGGGCTGTGGTATTGGCAGTGCCCTGATGCGTAGCTTTTTGAATCACCTTGCTCCGACCCCGCTTTGGGTGCTGGGCTTCGAGGAAAACACTGGCTTTTTTGAGCGATTTGGTCTGAAACAACGCCCGGTCTTGCGGGCTTGGTCGGCTTCATCTACCGAGTGGAAGGGTGTGGTGGCCTCGAGGGAGGCCTGATTCACAGCTGACCTCTGACTTTATCGCCCTCTTTACAAACGTAGCTTCCCATCCGGGCAGCCACTGTTTTCTAAAAGACAACGCATTTTGAAGTCAGGCGGCTCAAAATAAGTCAAGAGCGCTCTATCCCTATAGGTGTGTGTTTTTCGTTCGGCATAGCGTTACTTGCCAACCCCAAAGCCCTCACACCAGGGGTGCTTTATGCTTTCGCTTAGTGCACTAGGATGAACACGTGGAGTACCTTGCCTACGCCGTCTTGTTGCTGACCTACCTGGGCCTGGGCCTGGGCTACTGGCCGGGCTACCGCATGAACCGGGCGGCCATCGCCCTCACCGGCGCGGCTTTTCTGATTGTGCTGGGGGTGCTCGACTTCGAGCAAGCCTGGCGAGCCCTCGAGCCCCATACCCTGGGCTTTTTGTTTGGGGTGATGGTGCTCAACACCCACCTGGGCTATGCGGGTTTTTTTCAACTGGTGCTGAACTGGCTGGTGCACCTGGCCCGCTCGCCCCTGGGCCTTCTGGTCTGGCTGACCTTTGGCACCGGCCTGCTCTCGGCGCTGTTCCTCAACGACACCATCGCCATCCTCTTCACCCCACTGGTGCTGGCCCTCACCCGCACCCTGGGGCTGCCACCGGTGCCCTACCTGCTGGCCCTGGCCGGGGCCACCAACCTGGGCAGCGTGGCCACCCTGACCGGCAACCCCCAGAACATTGTGGTGGGGAGCCTCTCCCGCATCAGCTACCTGGACTTTGCTGTTGCCCTGACCCCGGTGGCCCTGCTGGGCCTGTTGGTGCAGGTGGGGCTCCTGTATCTGCTCTACCCGGCCCTGCGCTCCCTCAAGCCCCTGCCGCCCCTGCCGCCTTTGCGCTTTCGCTACAACCGGGCCCTCTTGTTCAAGGGCCTCTGGATTACCCTGGCCCTGCTGGCGGCTTTCCTGCTGGGCTACCCCCTGGCGCAGGCCGCGCTGATTGCCGCCGGGTTGCTTTTGTGGAGCCGCCGGATTCGCTCCGAGCGCTTTTTTATGCGGGTGGACTGGGAGCTACTGGTGCTGTTCTCGGGGCTTTTTATGGTGACAGCCGCCGTGAAGGAGCTGGGTGTTTTGGCTTTGCTCGAGCCCTTAGCCGCTACCGCGCCCGGCCTGACGGGCGTGACGGTGCTCCTGTCCAACCTGATTTCCAACGTACCGGCGGTGCTGCTGTTGTACCCCCTGATTCCCGCCGGCGACACCCAGGGCTGGCTTCTGCTGGCGGCGGCCTCGACGCTGGCGGGCAACCTGACCCTCCTGGGCTCGGTGGCCAACCTGATTGTGGCCGAGGCCGCCCGGCGCGAGGGGTACCACCTGAGTTTTCTGGAGCACCTGCGCTTTGGCCTGCCCCTCACGCTGGTTACATTGCTGATTGCTTATGGCTGGATTTACCGTTAGCCTCGAGCCCCGTCTAATGGCGGTGGCCCAGGAAATAAGGGCCCCCACCCACGCCGATATTGGCGCCGACCACGCCATCTTGCCCCGCTACCTGCTGCTGTCCGGGCGGGTAGCGCGGGTAATTGTGGTGGAGAAAAACCCGCAGCCCTGGGAGAACTCGAGGCGAGCCCTGGCGGGCCTGAACGCCGAGGTGCGCCTGGGCGATGGCCTTTCGGTTTTGCAGGCGGGTGAGGCCCACTCACTGAGCCTGTGCGGGATGGGGGCTAAGCTCATGGTTCGCATCCTCTCGGCCCACCCGGCCCGGCTGCACCCCCGCCACGTGCCCCCGCCCAACGACAGCCCCCCGCCCCTTCGTCGCTGGGCGCTTTCCGCCGGGTTTGCCATCCAGAACGAACAGATGGTGGAGGGCTTCTGGCGCTATAGCATCCTCACCCTGGAGCGCGGGACGTGTACGGCCTACGCCGGACTGCCACTCGAGCCGGCCCTGCGCTACGGGCCGCTGCTGCTCAAGGCCCGGCACCCCTTGCTGAAAGCCCATCTGCAAGAGCGGCAGCGTTATCTGCAAAAGCTGGCGCCGGTAGAGAGAGTGCGGGCTGAACTCGAGGTGCTGGGGCAGGCCCTCGAGCTCTTCGGTACGTAATCTTTCCCAACCTCCAAACGCCACAAGCTAAGAGCCTTTCATAAGGAGGTGGGAGGTAGGGAGTGGGGGGTAGACGCTGAAAACCACCGCCTACCCCATCTCGTGCGTCGCCGAAAGTTGGCCACACGCCTAAATTTGCTATGAGCCTCCACAAGCCACACGCCACAAGCTACGAGCTTTTTAATGAGGCAGCCGGGGCTGCACCACTCCATACACGTACGTGCCCAGGAGCGCCCCCAGCAAAATCAGCAGCGCACCCTCATACCCACTGCCCAGCAGGGCGTAAATTGGCCCAGGGCAAGCACCCACCAGCCCCCAACCCAGCCCAAACAACACCCCGCCCAGAATGTAGCGGTATCGGCCCGGAT
>CAZIXH010000428.1:0-2631 GCA_964543055.1 uncultured bacterium | reverse complement strand
CGCTGCGCGCCCTTTCCTCACCACATGCTGAAAGGCCCAGTACCCCAGGCCGGTGGGGTGGGGCACGAAGTCAAAGATGACCTTGACGCCCTGGCGCGTTAGCTCGGCCAGCACCCGCCGCAGAAGGGCGTTGTCGCCCAGCCGGGGAGCCACCCGCACGTAGTCGTGGGTGTCGTAGCCGTGGGCCGAGCCGGAATCGAAGAGGGGGTTGAAGTAAATCAGGTTCACCCCCAGCGCCCGCAGGTGCGGCAGGCGCCGCAAGACCCCGGCCAGGTCGCCGCCGTAGTACTGCTGGCAGCAGTGGTAATCGCCTGGGGCATCCGTCCAGCGCGACAGGTAAGGCAGCTTGCCCGTCCAGGTCTGGTCGAAGCGGGCCTGGCTGGTTTCCAGGGCCCGGCGGTCGTTGCTGGGGTCGCCGTTCCAGAAGCGGTCGGGAAAAATCTGGTAGCCCACCCGCCCGGCCACCCAGTCCACCGCGTGGAAGGGCTTCGGGGGGATTTGGTAGGGGCCAAAGGTCTGTTCATTGCCTTCCTTGTCTACCACCTGAATACGGTACGACTGCACGCTGAGCGGCAGCGCAGCCCGCCAGACTTCTCCGTCTGGTGCGGTGAGTTGCAAGGCCATAGGGTATGGCTTGTCGGCCATCAGCACTGCCCGCTGGATGCTGCCCTGGGGCACCTGGAAGCGCACCGAAAGGCGGCCTGCCGCCTGCGAGACGAACTGCGGCTGGTTGGGGTCGTGCAGCAGGGCCAGCCCCCCGCTATCGGGCGGATTATCGGCAGCCCGGCCCACCTCGCGCAGGGCGTTCTGGCCGCCCTGGCCGTCGTCCACGCAGCCCTGGGCCTCGAGGTCTACCTGCGGGGTGCCAAAGGTCTCGTCCTCGCACATGTTGCGGGGCCACTGCCCGTTGATGAAGAACTTGTACTGCACCAGGCCGGGGGGCAGCTCCACCACCACCTGCCAGACCCCCTCCTCGGTTTTTTGCATGGGCAGCTCGGCCCAGTTGTTGAAGCTCCCGCGCAGGCTCACCGAGCGCACCTCGAGGCCCACCGGCGGGTCGTAGGTGAAGGTGACAGCAATTTTCTGCTGGGCCCACGCGAAGCCCGACAAGAGCAACGCCAATAAAATCCAGTACCTGAGTCCCTGCATCTGCTACCCCCAGTTTGTAGATGGGTGCCTCAACGCGATCCCAGCCTACAGGACGCTCAGTAATCGCACAAAGACCTTCTGATACAATCTGTAACATGAAGGTTAGCGTTTCCCATGACCGCGCCGAGGAGAGCCTGCAGGCCAAGGCCCGCTGGTTTCAATCGCTGTCGCTCGAGGAGCGCATGGCCTATTTGGTCATGATGACCGACCTCATCTTGCAAAACAACCCCCACATCATCGCGGCTAAGGATCGCCAGGATCATGCTAAATACGCTAAAAGACGTGTTCGCGTCGTTGAACGCCCATGAGGTGAAGTATTTGGTCATTGGGGGCATAGCTGCTGTCCTGTATGGGGTACCTAGGGCAACCCTGGACCTTGATATCTTGATTGAGGCCACCCACAATAACGCAGCCCGGCTGCTGGATGCACTGGCAAAAGCCAATATCACTTCGGCGAATTTGACCTCCCCAGAGGAGATTTTGAGCAATGACGTGACCGTCTTCAAGGATCGTATTCGGCTGGATGTGCAAACCAATACCCCCGGGCTGGATTTTGAGGCTGCCTGGGAACGAAGAAACTTGATGCAGTATCAGGGGCAGCCCTTTTACGTGGTCTCGCTGGAGGATCTCATCGCTTCCAAAGTAGCGGCGGGACGACCTAAAGACCTCGAGGACGTCCAGGCCTTGCAGCCTAAAGACTAGGCACAGTCCTGGGCTGTGGCTTCAACACCATCCACAGCACCCCCAAAAGCACCAAACCCGCCCCCAGATACCCCAGCAGACTGAAGCGTTCGCCCCACCAGAGCCAGGCCGCAAAGGCCGCCACCACCGGCTCGATGGTCGCCACCACCGAAGCGCGGGTAGCCTCGAGCCGCCTGAGCCCGGCAAAGTAGAGCGTGACCGCGAAAAAGGTAGAGGCAATGGTCAAAAAGGCAATGGCCGTCCAGGCTTCGGCGTTCTTGGGCACAAAATTCACGAAAGGCAAAAGTCCCAAGGCCCCCACCGGCAGCGCATACAAAAACACCGTAGGGGTGCTATATTTGTTCAGGTAGAGCTTGCCAAACAGGTAATAGGTGGCGTAGGTCAGGGCCGACAGAAGCCCCCAGAACAAAGCGGCCAGGCTCATCTTCACCCCGCCCCCTTGCAGGCTGACCAGGGCCACCCCCAGCAGGGTGAGGCCCACCGCAAAGAGCTTGTGGGCATCCATCGGCTCGCGCAGGAACAGCCAGGACAACAAGGCCACAATGGCTGGGGCGGTATACAGGAGCACCGAGGCCAGCGCCGCCCCGCCGCTCTCTATGGCAAGCTGATAAGCCCCATAGAAAACCGAAATCCCCACCAGGCCAAAGCCCAGCACAGCCCAGCGGTCGGGGCGCTCGCGGCGCACTTTTTGAATCCAGACGGCTTGTGCGCCAAACCATACTGCCCCCAGGGCGGCCCGCCAGCAGGCCACCTCCACGTGGCCCACCCCCTGCACCACGG
>CAZIXH010000427.1:0-7373 GCA_964543055.1 uncultured bacterium | reverse complement strand
AAGCGATGGCTCATGGCTTCCTGCATTTCGCGTACCTGCAAGAAGGCTTCTTTGAGGTGACGGCGCTCGAGGGGCGAGAGGCTTTCCAGGGGCACCTTGTTGCTGGGGGGCTCGCCCCGGCGCAGCGCTGATAGTTGCTCGCGCAAACGCAGGCGCATCAGGAACCCAAAGGCCTCGATTAAGGTTTCGGCTCCGTCCTGGCTCAGTTTGTTTTCGCGGGCAGCGGCCTGCAGGCGCTCGACGGTGCCTTTGGCCTGGCTGCGGGCCTCCAGGGCATACACCCGGGCCAGGCTCACGATGGGGGCGATGCCGCCCTTCTTGATGTCTACCCCGCCGTCTTCCTCCTTGATCTGGCGGAAAAAGCCGATGGGCGGGCGGAACTGAAGCGAGGCCCTGGCAAGCTGGGCCAGGAAGATGCCCTGGTCGGCCCCCTGGGCCACGATGCGCTCGAGCGGTTCCAGCGAGAGCTCACCTTGCACCGCCCGGAAATCGAAAAAGATCTGCGCCTCCAGCAGTTCCTGGGGCTTGGGGGTCTCGAGCCACCGTCTGAAGAGTTGCTCCCACTCGGATAGCGGCTTGCGCCACTGGGTGGCCATGTAACCCCCAGGGCAAGGGGGAAAACCGGCTTGAATCAGCCCCTCGACCACAAAGGTTGCGAGCTGTTCAAAATAAGCTGCCGCCTCAGGGGAGTTTTCAAGGTAGACCAGGGCGTTGTCCTGGTCGGTCAGGAGGGCCTGCTCCATGCGCCCCTCCGAGCCAAAGACAATCCAGGCATACGCGGTGGGGGGCGGGCCGAGCCGCTCCTCGGCCAGCCTGAGCAGGGTGCGGATGAGCTGGTCGTTGAGCGAGCTCACGCTACGCCCAATTTCGCTGGCGCCCAGCCCTCCCAGGAGCAGCGATTCGGCCACGCCGGTCAGTTCTTTGCCATAACCCGCCAGGTCGCCTGGGTTACGGGTGCGCTCGAGCCGCCTTAACAGATAAAGGGGGCTTTTGGTTTGCTGACGCATGAAGACGGTGTCGGTAATCAGCCCGATAATCTGCCCGTCTTGCTCCAGGGGCAGGTGATGAATCCCCTGACGTACCATAAACGAAAGGGCTTCAAACAGTGGGGTGCTGGCGGGCAGGGTCTTGACGGGGGCGCTCATGATCTCCTCGAGCGGGGTTTCGGGCCCCTTGCCTACGGCCAGCACCCGGTTACGCAGGTCGCGGTCGGTCAGGATGCCGGTGGGCTCGCCCTCGACCAGCACCGAGCTGATCTGGTGGCTTCGCATGACCTGGGCCGCTTCACCAATGGTAAAGGAGCGGGGCACAAACACCGGGGGCCGGGTGATCAGCTCCCCGACCGGCAGGGCCAGATCCACGTTGACCATGCCCAGCCCTTCGACCCGTGTGGAGAGCCGCAGGCGTTCAGCCAGTCCCCTGGTAAAAAACTCCGCAAAGGCCGGGTATTCCAGCAGCTTCTGAAAAACTTCCCTGGGCCAGCGATACACCAGCAGGTCTTCCTCGGCCACCACGTCAAAGGCAGGGGCATCCTGCGATAAGAGCGAAGGGTAGCCAAACACCTCCCCTTCCTCCAGATGCAAGACGGGTTGACCGTCGCGCTCGAGGCGTGCCCCCCCCTTGCGAATCAGATACAGGTGCTGGCTCTTGGGGCCGCTGCGTTCCAGCACTTTGCTACCCCTGGGGTAAAAGGTAATCTCCAGCCCCCGTTCCACCTGGCGCAAGGCTTCGTCTGGCAGCAGATGGAACGGAGCATGTTCACGTACGAATTCAACTGGATTCACAATTTTATTTTGAGGCTTTATCTGGGGAGTTTTGCCCCTCCTCCGGCAGCCGAATAATCAAGCCAGAGCCGAGCCAGGCCGAAAGGGGCAGAATAATGCTCAAGGCCTGATTGGCACCTGAAAACACCTGCAAGGCATAGCCAAACATCAAGGCCGGTAACAACAAAAAGAAGATTCTGAAAATGCGCTCGAGGCCGGGTTTGGGAGGTAGGGGCCAGAAGCGGGAAAAAACCAGTCCCAGCAAGCCGCCCAGCACCACTGCCGAGGCAATCCGCAAGAGGTCAAAGGGTGTGGGGAAAGGCCAGCCGGTCAGGTAGTGGCCCACCACATAAAACAAAAATAAAAAACCCGAGATCCCCACCATGAGCCTCAGAAAGCGTGGCGTGAGGTTTGGCGGCACAAACACATTGCTTGGTTTATGGGTCTCTGCGTTCTTGCTGGTAGCCATATAGCGATATTACCCAAATCAAGAAGGGGTGGGCGTGAAGCCCACCCCCAGGGTTGTTTAGTGGTAGTGTGCGTCCTTGGCGCCACGCGGAATCCGTACCGACTCCACCAGCTCCTGCACATCTTTGGGAGGCTCGGGGGTCATGCGCGAGACAAAGTAGGTAATCACGAAGTTAAGCACCATACCCACCGTGCCGATACCTTCTGGGCTCACGCCCAGGAACCAGCGGGGCATCCCAAAGTAGCTGGTGCCGATGATGTAGGTCGCGGTAAAGACCAGCCCCACGATCATCCCGGCAATGGCTCCCTCGCGGGTAGTCCGCTTATCGAAGATGCCCAGCAGGATGGTGGGGAAGAAACTACTCGCCGCCAACCCGAAGGCAAAGGCCACCAACTGGGCAATGAAGCCCGGTGGGTTTTGCCCAAAGTAGCCTGCAATCAGCACTGCCAACAAGATGCCGATGCGGGCAATGAGCAATCGCTGGCCTTCCGTGGCTCTGGGGTTGACCACCCGGTAGTAGAGGTCGTGCGACAAAGCCGAAGAAATCACAATCAACAACCCAGACGCCGTCGAGAGGGCCGCCGCCAGCCCGCCTGCTGCCACCAGTGCAATGATCAGGGGGGCCAGCTTGGCGACTTCTGGGGTGGCCAGTACGATGATGTCATTGTTGATAAAGACTTCATTCTTCGACTTTTCGTTAGGGCTTTTGAAATCTGGACGGTTGGTTCCAGGAATCAGATTGAAAGCCCGCCCCGGAGCGATGGTGATTTTGCCGTCGCCGTCTTTGTCAACAAACTTCAGCAGACCGGTTTTCTCCCACTTGGCAACCCAGTCTATTTGCTGAACCTCCTCGAGGGTCTTACCGTTGAGTGTGTTGATGAGGTTGTAGCGGGCAAACACCGAGATGGCCGGGGCGGTGGTGTACAGAAGCGCAATGAAGAGGAGAGCCCAGCCCGCCGAAGCCCGTGCATCCTTCACCGTGGGAACGGTGTAGAAGCGAATAATCACGTGAGGCAAGCCCGCTGTGCCAAACATCAAGCATGCAGTGATTAGCAGGATGTTTAGCATGTCAAAGCTCTGGAACGGCTGGGTGTATTGCGTGAAGCCCAGGTCTACCTGTAGCTGGTTGAGCCGGGTGGTGATATCGCTAAAAGTCAGGGCCAGTTGGGGGATGGGGTTACCGGTCAGGATGCTGGCGATGGCAAAGCCGGGGATCAGGTATGCAATGATCAGCACCGTGTACTGTGCAACCTGGGTCCAGGTAATGCCTTTCATGCCGCCCAGCACCGCAAACAGTGCAGTAACCGCTACCCCAATCCACAATCCGGTAGTGCTGGGTACACCCAGATAGCGCGAGAAAACCGTCCCAACCCCCACCAGTTGAGGAATCACGTAGGTGAAAGAAACGAAAATTGCGGCTACCACCGCCACAATGCGCGCGGTCTGGGAGTAGTAGCGGTCGCCTACGAAGTCTGGTACGGTAAACTTGCCAAACTTGCGTAGATAGGGGGCCAGCAACAGCGCCAGCAACACATAACCGCCGGTCCAGCCCATCAGGTAAATGGTGCCGTCGTAGCCCAGGGTGGAGATTAGGCCCGCCATCGAGATGAAGCTAGCAGCACTCATCCAGTCGGCGGCGGTGGCCATACCGTTGGCGATGGGGGGCACCCCGCGTCCGGCCACATAAAAGCCCTCGGTTTCGCGCACCCGTGCCCAGATGCCGATGCCTACATACAGCCCGAAGGTCAGGAGCACAATGATCCAGGTCCAGAGTTCTACGCTCATTGGCTGCCCCCTATTCGTGCACGTCGAACTGCTGGTCAATCTTGTTCATCTGCGAAACGTAGATGAAAATCAAGATGACGAAGACCAGGATGGAGCCTTGATGGGCAAACCAGAAGCCCAGTGGAACGGCTCCAAGCTTGATGTTATTGAGCGGCTGCACCAACAAAATACCAAACCCGTATGAAACCACCGCCCAGACGATGAGCAGGTTACGGATCAGGCTGATGTTGGCCTTCCAGTACGCCTCGGCCTTTGCTTTATCCATGCCTTCCTCCATGTAACACAAGTCCGGCCACCAGTGCCGTTGGGGTGGTCGCTCTAGCGCATTTCAGACTTGCGCCATGAATCTAACATTGAGATTGTGTCCTGGCAAGTTATTTGCAGATTTTGGATATCTGCGAAAACGGGTGCATTTATTTGAAGCAAGTGAAAGTTGAGTGCGTTTTCTTCAGAGGCCTTTTTAGTACATAGTCGTATAGATGCCTGTACATCTTCACTGGAATACGGGAAGTCATTGCGAGCATCCGCAGGATGCGAAGCAATCCAGATCGCCCTATCCAGCCGGTAGTTTGGCAAACTTCTATT
This sequence comes from uncultured bacterium, assembly GCA_964543055.1. Taxonomy (GTDB): domain Bacteria; phylum Deinococcota; class Deinococci; order Deinococcales; family Thermaceae; genus Meiothermus. Next base: position 2,771 of record CAZIXH010000427.1, on the reverse strand, counting down.
GGATTGCTTCGTCGGCCTTTGGCCTCCTCGCAATGACGGGCGCCTCCTGGGAGGCTGGTTGGCGAGTGCTCAGACCAACGTTCGCCAGAGTGTATAAGCTCCTTTACGACGCTGTATTTAGTGCGAAACTAATTGGTTCGCACTTACCGCACGGGGTGTTAGCCGGGCGTAGAGCTGGTTGAGAAAGCAGGTTGTCTTTCCCTATCCTGGGGTCCTTGCATCGCCTCCAGTAAGAACACCCATACCAGGGCAATCATGAAACCCAAAGCGACCCCAACAAGTAGAATCAATGCTCTATTGGGTGATGTTTTTTCGTAGACTGGGTAAGCCCTAACCAGGGTTTGGGCAAGATCCTGTGAAGCTGCTGACTGCAGCTCGAGGTCGGTTTTTTTCTGGGTCAGGGCCAGGTAAGCATTCTTGCTCACCTCTAGGGCCTGCTGTGCATTGTCCTGATCAACCTGAGCTCGAGCGACTCGGTCTCGCAACACAAGAATCTTGCCAGCAACCTCGCCAAGCCGGTTCTGCAGTTGTACCAGCTTACCTTCTAATCCGGCTTGTTCTGCCTCCACGTCTATGAGAGCACTCCGAAGGCGCAGGTACTCCGGATTTGGACTTTCGAAGGCTAGTTGTTGTGGAGACAGCCGCGAGAGTTGTTCGTATCTGCTGCGCAGAGCTTCGTAGGCAGCCTTGCGGGCCTTGCTTTCAAGATCCAGACGATCTCGCTCGCGCAGCTGAGCGGCCAGCAGCTGCTTGCTGAAGGCCAGTTGCTGGGATAGCTGGTCTTGTTCGGCTCGTAATGCTCGCTCACTGGTCTCGAGGCTTACCAGGGAAGCCTTAAGTTCAACGGCTCGGTTGTAAAGTGGCGTGTAGACAGGATTAAATTCTTGAGTTTTGAGCCTTAGTGACTCCAGTGCGCTCCAATCGCCCCTCGCTACTGCGGCAGCTGCTACCGGATCCGCCACGACTTCTCGCAGAACCTCAACCAGTCGGGGCTCTTTGTTCAATTGGGCTTCGATTTCACCTAGTGCAGCCTGTTTCTCTGCTTTTTCTGTGGCAATGCTTCCGAGACTTACCGTAATATCTGCCAGGCGCCCACTAAAGCGTTCAAGCTGAAGCTGGACTTCCGTTATGCGCTCGCGCTTGCGAAAGCTTTCAAGCGCCTGGGCTGCTTGCTCATAGCTGCTTTTGTAACGATTCAATTCGGTACTCAAGCTATTTTGAGCCTGTTCAAACGAGCGATTGATAAGGGCGATTTGGTCTGGGCTAATGTTGCTTGACACCTGTGCTCGCTGCGCTTGAATGGCTCTCCGGTAAGCCTGTTGACGGGATTTGATACTGCTCAATTCCCCTATCGCAGACGCAATAGCCTGATCCAGCCGCACCCGCTCCTGGATCAGTTGTTCAAGCTCAATTTTGTCCGAGTTCAACGAAGAGTTACGACTTATAAGAAGCCAGTTTGCCTGGGCCTTCTGATACTGCCCCCGGGCCTCCTCGAGGCTATTTTGCAGGTAGGACAGGCTTTTTTCAAATCGTTGGAATGGTACTTTGTTTATGGCCTCGACGACACGATCTGCCCACAAATTGGCGGCTTTGCTAGCAATCAAGGGGGATGGGGCATTGACGCTTAGAATGACAATAAGCACCTTGCTATCGGAGTTTTCAGTTCTTTTTGCTGTCTGCTCCCTGACCTTCAGGTCGTGAACCATTCGATCAAACCCGAGCCCAAGCGAGTTGCTGTCCCATTTTTTGGGTATCAGTTTTTGATTCTTCAGGGCCCGCCAGACTCCCATAATGACGTCTTCCGAGTAGGCCACAGCCCTGACTGCTTCGAAAGGCAAGAGGTTGGTTTGTTGAACCTGGATGCGTTGCTCGAGCTGTGCTTGGATCTGCTCGGTTGATAGGCTCAGGGTGGCCTGCGACGTGTACACATTTTCCAGGAGCAGAAATGAGACCAGCGCTGCGATGACTAGCGAAATCAGAGGAAGCACAATGAGCCACAAGAGGTTTTTCCTCAGTATGACTACAATGTCCCTGACGGTGATTTCGTCTTGTTGGTACATATTTATTTTATTATTATCCGACGATGTCCATCTGTTATCCATTTATAAATACAATGAATACCAATATCATGAAAATTGAGTATAATGATGCAAAAAAAATGCTTGTTTCTATGTTAGGTATACACTAAGTGAACCTTTGTGGCGGTACTATCGGCGGTTTGCTGACCGTATGTCCATCCCAGGTGTTGCCGACCCATACGCGACTTTTTTCTTATCTCCAGGGTTCAGAACTTCACCAAGACCCCACCTTTGCCTTTATTGCGCCCTTCACAGGCGTAGTCGCCCACGAAAACGAGAATATGTCTGGACTCATACCAACTCTGCGCGTGAGCGGCGCTAAACGCGCCCCTCACTTGCCGCGCCAGGGGGCGCGTCCGTGGGACTTGTATATCGCTTTTGGGTCACTTCTGGGAAGATTTGGTATCAGACGCATTTTGCGCACCCAAGCGTGGGCCGGGCTCGGCCCATGGGTGCTTAGGTTTCGAGTTTCTAGGTGGCCAATGTACTGTCCAGAACAAAGCCTTTTGATTGCAAGATGGCTATAAACTGTGTTGAGCCTTCTCCATCGCCCTACTCTTCCAGCGTACTCAAATCGCCGGGGTCGCGCCCCATTTCCTGGGCTTTGAGCAGGCGACGCAGAATTTTTCCGCTGCGGGTCTTGGGGAGCTTGTCCAGGAAGACCAGCTCAGCGGGGGTGGCGATGGGGCCTAG
>CAZIXH010000426.1:0-4917 GCA_964543055.1 uncultured bacterium | reverse complement strand
AAGTGTATGGGTATCTCTACGACGCTGTAGTAATTTTGATGCAAACTATCTGCCCACGTGGGCAATACTGTGAGCCTGCAGCTGTTCCCTTTCCCCCAACCCCGATACCCTAACCCCAACCATGCCCGAACTCCCCGAAGTCGAGACCACCCGGCGCATCCTCGAGCCCTACCTGGTGGGCCAACGCATTCAAAAACTTCTACACAACGACCCCGCCCGCTACCGCCGCACCGAACTGGCCGAAGGGCGTAGGGTACTGCGCACTTCGCGGCGGGGCAAGTATCTGATACTGCATCTGGACAGGAAGCTGGAAGCCATCGTGCACCTGGGCATGACCGGGGGTTTTCGTTTTGAGCCGAACCGGCACACCAGACTCACCTTGCACTTGCCCAAACAGACCCTCTACTACACCGACCCCCGCCGCTTCGGGAAATGGTGGGTGGTCGAGGCAGGCGACTACCGCGAGATTGACCTGCTCAACCGCATGGGGCCCGAACCGCTCTCGCAAGATTTCACCCTGGCCGGGTTCAAACAATCGCTCCTGCAAACCACTCGAAAAATCAAGGAAGTGCTGCTCTCGCAGGAAGCGGTAGCGGGGGTGGGCAACATCTACGCCGATGAGTCGCTGTGGATGAGCAAAATCCACCCCGAGCGGCCCGCCCAATCGCTCACAACTGCCGAGGTTAAAAAACTCTACGAGGCCGTCCGCAAGGTGATGGCTAAAGCGGTGGAGGCCGGAGGCTCGACCCTCTCCGACCGGAGCTACCAGCAGCCCGGCGGCGAACCCGGCTACTTCCAGTTCCACCACAACGCCTACGACCGCACCGGCCAGCCCTGCAAGCGCCCAGGCTGCAAAGGCACCATCGTCAAGATGGTGGTAGGTGGGCGGGGAACGCACTTCTGCCCGAGGTGCCAGCGCCCTTAAGCGGCAGGTCTCGCAACAACAATCCAGTAGAAGCACCCGGATTCCTAATGGGTTCACCGGAGGCCAGAGGCAACTGCCCACGCTCGGATAGGGTCTGGGTCACAATCCAGGCTTGGGCCCGCTCTGTGGTTTTGTCAAAGAGGTGACCCTGATGCCATTTTAGAACGCTATAACTCGCATCTTGCGCTGGATACTCCAGGGTTCAAAAAACCACAAGGGAACTCCAGAAGGGGTTGGCTCAGCTTTTCTAAAGACCCCCTTAAGGTTCACTCAAAAAGCTCTATAGCCCGCGTTATATGTTTCGTAACGTTTGGGGTAACAGACGCAACAGCCAGTTTGGAACCTACCCCATGTTACGGAGCGCTTAACCATGAGATGGCTTTTCCTTGCCTCGTTAGTTGCCGTTGTGGTCGCATGCAGCAACGACTCCCTCACTCCGCCCACATCACCCGGCAGCCCCAATCTAAGGATTCTGAGCCCTGTAAGCGGAGCCAGTCTCAACAGTCCCAGCGTTACAGTTCAGGTAACGGCCAGCGACGATAGCGGCATAAACCGGCTCGGCTATCGCCTCAACGGCGCGGCTGAGGAATCGGTTCCCATTACGCCCGGCTCCACGGTCAACACCAGCTTCACGGTCTCGAATCTGCGTTCGGGCAGCAACAGCATTCTGGTGACCGCCTACAACACCAGGGGTCAAAGCAGTAGTTCAACCTTGAATGTTCAGGTCAGCAGCAGCAATTCCTCCACCTATCCCCTCCCCAGCGGCCCCACCTTCTACGTTGGCCCTGGGGGCAGCAACGCCAACGACGGCAGCCGCGAACGCCCCTGGGCCACCATTTCGTATGGCGCTGCCCAGCTCAAGCCCGGTCAGATTTTGCGCGTGCTCCCCGGCACCTACAACGAGGCGGTGAGTATAAGTGTGAGCGGAACTGCCTCCCAGCGCATTGCGATTGCCTCGGACACCCGTTGGGGAGCCAAGGTTAACGCCCAGGGCGCCCTGTTTGGGATTGATGTGCGTGGCAGCTATGTGGACATCATCGGGTTTGAGGTAACCAACGCCACCAACAGCGGCATTATTAGCTGGCGGCCCTACAACCGATTCATGTTCAATCATGTGTACGGCATACGGGCCCAGTGCGACTCCAATGGCGGTGCCGGTGTAAATATGAGCTCACCCGACTCTTCCGATGGGGTTATGCTTGGCAACCTGGTGCACGACATTGGCGACCTTTCCGCAGGCTTCTGCACCCGGATTCATGGCATTTATCAGGGTGCCCCGAGAGGCACGGTGCAGAATAACATCACCTACCGCGCCCGTGGCTTTGGCATTACCACCTGGCACGCTGCAACCGCTGTAACCATTAGTAACAACCTCTCCTTTGCCAACCTGTATGGGGGCATTTCGGTTGGCTCGGGTGACAATACGCGCGGTAACGTAGCCGAAAACTTCCTGGTCGCTAACAACATTGTGGTAGGCAACCCCAGGGGTATCAGCGAAGAGAACAACACCGGCACTAACCGCTTTGTAAACAACCTGGTCTGGAACAACAGCACCAACTGGCGTTTGCAAACCAGCTCACACCAGGGCAGCCTCAGCCTGGATCCAGGTTTTGTCAACTACCGTCCCGACGGTTCGGGAGACTACACCCTGAGCAGCAGCAGCCCGGCCATTGATAAAGGAATCACCGAGCGGGCCCCACAGTTCGACTTTCTGGCCAAGCCGCGGGTACAGGGGCCCGCGCTTGACCTGGGCCCCTTCGAGGTGCGCTAAGGCAGCCCCGTAGCCCGAATGCGCATTACTTTGGCGGGCGAGGGCACCCCACGCCCGTCAAGTACGTATAGCTGGTAGTAGCCGGGAGTAGCCAGGTTTGGGTTCGACGGTGCAACCACACTCAGGGCATTCGGCCCGGTGCGGCTAAAGCTAAGATCCAGGAAACGCTGCCCCATATTGAAGGCATGGGTGACCGCGCCAAAGGCCACCACGGTAACGCGGTCTATGACAGAACTGGGCACATCGGTGGTGATGGTAAAGGTCTGGCCATAGGTCACCCGCTCGGGCGCCGATTGAATAATGGGCCTCGAGGCTTCGCTACCGTCTGCATTGTGCAGGTAGGGAGGGTAGTAAATTTCGGCATTGAGCTGGTTGACTTTTTGGGCGTTACCTTTGGTTTTATCGCACTCTGGCAGTGAGGGAGGGTCGTCCCCGCCGGTCGCTCCGCCGCCCATGGTGATGATGGTGCTATCGAGCAGCAGCAGCGCGGTGGAGTGGTAGGTGCGTGGACACTGGGCTTCAGCAGCGGGCTTGAAGGTTTCGGTACGAGGTGACCAGATTTCACTCTCATAGACGGCATTGGCGTTGTTGAACTGGTAACCGTCGGTGTTGCCGCCGTTCACAAAGATACGCCCATCCGGCATCAGGGTAGCGTTGACGTGGGTGCGGGCATGTTTCATGCTAGCCACATTCCGCACCGAGATGCTCTGGTTACTGGGGTTGAGCTCGATCACCTGAGCCGTGTTTTTCCCCTGGGGGTCACCCGTAAAGCCATCCCATCCGCCCCCTAGCACCAGCACCTTTCCAGGCTCGTACATCACCGAGGAGCCATAGTAACGGTTATAGGTCTGAACGTTGATGGGCCCCCAGGAACCCGTTCCACTGGTGTTCAGGTAGTACCAGTTCTTGTAGCTGCCGGACAGAAACACCTGGCCGTTAGGGGCTACGTGCACCCACGGATAGAAGTGCTCAATGCCCTTGCCGAATGAGCTGGCCGAGGTCAGCCTGCGCAGGGTGTTAGAGAAGGGGTTCCAGACATCGGCAATGTAGTTCTTGTCGTTATCTATGCCGTCGCCGTTGTAGTTATCCGCGTTCCCTCCGATGATGAGCATCTCTTCGTTGGGCAGGGTAATCACGCTCGGGTACCAACGGCCCTGGGCCATGTCCGGGCCGGCGGCCCAGGTGTTGCTGGCAGGGTCAAAGATGTTGGTATGGGTGTGCCCCGCTGCAAAACCGTACTCATTGCCCGGCGCGGTATAGTCGTAGCCCAGGTTACCACCCGCCATATACACCTTGCCACCGGCAGAAAGCACATAACCAGCACAGAACAGGTCGGTGCGGGTGTTGTCGTAGCGGGCCTGACTCTGGGCATTCGTTGGTGTACCCGGCGTCCAGACAAACACCTGCGAAGAGTTATGGATATCGTAGCGTCGGTAGTTGTCACCCTGGCCCTTGCCCACCGGGTCGAGGCCGTGGAAGGTCATGACCCGGCCATCGGGCAGCTGCAGGGCGTGGGTGGCCACCGTAGGCCAGGGGAGCTTGGGGCCAAAGTAGCCGATGCGGGCCTTCGGGTGGCGGCGGAAGGCATTGCTGGGCACGACTCGCTCAGCCTGTCCGGGGTAAGACCAGCGCAGTTTGACCGCTCCGCGCGGGTCGCGGTTGTAGTACTCGAGCTTGATGCGGTAGCTTTGCCCTGATGTCAGGGCTATCTGACCGGTACGCCGGGTCAGACCCTGGTCGGCCCAGCGGTTGATAAGGAGCTGATCGTTGACCCACAGACGTACCCCATCGTCGGCCAGCACGATGAACGTGTAGGTGGCGCTGACGGGCGCGGTGATAAGGCCCGTCCAGCGAATGCTAAAGGTATCGGCACCCATACCCACCAGGGGGGCCTGGCTACGGAAGTTGTGATTGATGCCAGATTCAATGCGCCGGAAATAAAGACCCGTGAGGTCTGGGTTATCGAAGTACTCTACATCGAGTCCCTCGTCTTCGTTACCCAGGAGGCTCTGGCTCGAGGCGTGGTCGTCTGCAAATGAATAAGCAGTTGGGGTACGGCTAAATCCCTGCTCACTATATTCAGGAGTTTCGGCCTCTAAGCTAACCGGAGCGCTGCTCCCTGCATCGTTACGGGCCGCCAAGCGCGAGGTGTAGGGGGTACCCGCGGTCGCTTATACACATCTGCCGCTGCCGACGATCCACTGCTGGTAGATCTGGGCGG
>CAZIXH010000425.1:0-3547 GCA_964543055.1 uncultured bacterium | reverse complement strand
GCCCAGAACGGCAGTGGTCTGGGGCGTTGGTTGTCGCTGTTCAGAGCAGTGCTGCGCAACCACTGGGGCTATGGCCGGTGGAGCCTGCCCGCCAGCATGCTGGCCGTCGTAATTACGGCTTTTCCGTACTTGATTCTTTCGCATATCAGTGGCCTGGCTGCAGTGGGCAGCCTGCGGGCGCTGGAAAATACGGTGCTGCCAGTCTATAGCTTTATGAATGCCTTTGGGGCTCTGCTCATACCGATTTTTGCCAGGGCCCGCACCACTGCCGAACTCACTCGAGTGGTGCTGCGCTATGCAACCGTTTTTTTCTTTACGGGATTGCTGGCCTGGCTGGTTCTGGCGGTTCTGCACGGCTGGATTTTCAGCTTGCTTTATGGAGATAACTACCAAACCATCAGCTATCTCCTGATTGCCTATGGTGCGCTTCCCCTGCTGGTCGGGCTTTCCATCGTGTTTTTGTCGGCTTTACGTTCGCAGGAGAAACTGCGCTGGATTATCGTGCTGTACGCTGTAACTGTAACTTTCATGGTATCTGCGGGCATCTTTCTAATCAGCCACAACGGGGTGCAGGGAGCGGTCATGATACTGGTATCGTCGAATGTGATGTTGACTGTTTTGGCTGCGTTGGTCTGGTATCGTTATGGGCGCAAAATTGCCTGAGAGTGGGTTGCGGTGAAGATCTGGCATGTATGCGATACCCGCGGCCCCGACGAGGTCAATGGGGTCAGTACCACGCTCTGGGCGATTGCTCCGGCCCAGGCTGCCTTGGGTCATCGGGTTCAGATCGTAAGCCGTGATCCGCTCAATGCGGTTGGGCAAGCCGCCCTCGAGCAAGCGGGCCTCGAGCATCTGTTTCTGCCTCGTAAAAACCTGGGTTGGGACGCAAGCAATCTGGCCGAGCTGCTTGCCCGCTTTGAGCCCGATATTGTTCACATGCACTCCATCTTCATCCCACAGCAATACCAGCTAGCACGGGTGCTGCGGGCTCGAGGGATTCCTTTTATCATCACCCCCCACGGCCAGTTATCGCCGCAATCGCTAAGGCGTGGGCGCTTCAAGAAATGGCCGTATGCCCGTTTCATCGAGAAGCCACGCTTCTATATGGCAGCAGCCATCACCGCCCTGACGCCTGGTGAGGCTGCCGACATAAAAGCCTTTGCGCCGGGTTTCCAGGGAATGGTGGAGGTTATTCCCAATCCGGCCCCACCCATAAAAGAGGTCGCGTGGCAAGGGGGAAAGAGCAAAACCCTGGTTTACCTGGGGCGTTTTGATGTAATGCAGAAGGGAATAGATTACCTGATTGCCCTGGCTAACGAACTGCCGGAGTACGAGGTCAGGCTTTATGGAACCGAGGATGCCAAAACCCTTCCCTGGCTTAACCGGCTCAAAGAGACCGCCTCTTCCAATGTGCATTTTGAGGCGCCGGTTTTTGGAGAACGGAAGCTCGAGGTGCTTTCTCAGGCCCAAGCCTACATCCAGCTTTCGCGCTGGGAGGGGTTTGGTATGTCGGTGCTGGAAGCCATGTCGGTAGGTACCCCCTGCCTGCTCAACATTGATTTGCAAATGACCCAAACCCTTCAGGAAGCTGGACTGGCGCTGCCTTTATCGGGCAATCCAGCGCAAATGGCCCGACAAGTTCGCAACTATTTGAGCGATCCGGCGGCCTTAGCACTCTGGTCTCAACGTGCCAGAGACTATTGCAGAACCGAACTGTCCCCCATACGCATAGCCACACAATACATTGAACTTTACCAGCGGGTAGTTGCCAGGTGATTGCCTTGGCTAAATCTGTTTCACCGAGTCTTTGTGCTTAACGTGCTGACTGCAATCACAACCTGCCTCTCAAGAAGCCGCACTGGACAAGCACCAAAAACAACCCGATGGGTGACTGGAAAACCAGTAAGGTAAATGGGGGTGAATCTTGGCCATGCGCATACTACTGGTGGGTTTTGCTTGCAGTCCAGACCACGGTTCTGAGCAGGCCGTCACCTGGTCATGGGCCTGGTCGCTCTCGCAACAGTGTGAGGTGTGGGTGATTACCCATCCCGAATACCGCCAGAACATCGAGGATTTTATAGCCAAACACCCCAACCCCAATCTACATTTTTGCTTTGTGCAACTGGCGGGCTGGATGAATCCCTGGGATACCCATCATCTGGGAAAATTGCGCCTGCATTATCTTTTGTGGCAGCAAGAAGCCTACCGGGTAGCTCGAAAACTCCATCAGGAAATGGCTTTCGATCTGGTTCACTACGTGAGCTGGGCAACCATCAGCTCGGCTCCGCAGTTCTGGCGGTTGCCGGTTCCGTTTGTGTGGGGGCCGGTCGGGGGGGGGCAGGTGGCTCCGACTGCATTCCGGCGCTATTTTGGGGCAGGCTGGCGCAGTGAATTCTTGCGTACCTTGCGGGTCAAATTGCTGCCCTGGATACCTGCCATCCGCAAGGTAGTGCAGCAATCGGCCATGATCCTGACCATTAACCCAGAAACCGTGGAGGTGTTGCGGTTAGCGGGGGCCAAGCGGATGGAGATGTTCAACATTATTGGTATAGCGGACGAGCATATCCCAAAGGTGTTTCCCAAGCGCGAACCCAAGGAATATCTGACCCTGCTATGGGCAAGCCGCTTTGAGCCCAGGAAAGGGCTGCCGCTGTTGTTGGAAGCGCTCGAGCATCTGCGGGATTTGCCCCTGCGGGTACTGGTAGCGGGGGATGGGCCGCTCCGTAAACGCTGGGAGGCCGAGGTGGTCAGGCTGAATTTGGGAGATACCGTGAGGTTTTTGGGGATGGTGAATTGGCATCAGATGCGTGATCTGTACCTGGAAGCAGATATTTTTGTCTTCACCAGCTTGCAAGACACCTTCGGTAACGTAACCCTCGAGGCCCTGGCCCAGGGGTTGCCCGTCCTGACCCTGGGCCATCAGGGGGTGGGCTACCAGTTACCCGATGCTGCCACGCTCAAGGTTCCTGTAACTACACCCGACGAAGTGGTTACACGACTCGCTGAGGGAATCCGAAAGCTGCATGCCGACCCCAGGCTAAGGTATGAGATGGGCAAGGCTGGTTGGGAATATGTTAAGTCCAATAGCCAGTCGGTTCGGGCAGAGCGAATGGTACAGCTATACCGGCGAATACTGGCAAGCAGGGAAAACCCATCGGTCAAAAAGCTCCCCACGCGCTAAATAACTCCTTTAGTTCACACTGCATAATCGGTTCGTAACGTTGGGCGTAACCGTTGCAAACCTGAACCGCCCCAAGTCAGTTATATATTTATTCAGAAGAGTTTTGCTGGGTATTTAGCTGCATCAGTCAGAACTAGATAGTCTACGGAGACCCCATGAAGTACACCGTGCTCACAAGCCGTCAAGGAACCGCAGGAGACTGGTTAAGTTGCGCCCGTATAAGGTCTAGAGATGAATCCAGGTTGCGTTAGAAAATCAGGCTCCGGGCGCAATACCCGAATGATTTTCGATCATGCCATTATCCAAAACATAGACGGGAGGCACTTAGATGCTGATTAATAGCTCGAGCAGGTGGGTGGTGCGCCC
>CAZIXH010000424.1:0-3917 GCA_964543055.1 uncultured bacterium | reverse complement strand
AACGGTACCTCCCCCGAGATGCAGAAGCTGGCAGCTTACCTCAAGTCCAAGCACATCTACGCCTTCAGCCGCTTCAATATGCTCTGGGTCTGCCCACCGCTGGTTATCAACCGCGAGGAACTCAAATACGGCCTGGACGTTATCGAGGAGGGTCTGGCCCTGGTGGATGAGGTGCTGGGCGTGGTGGGGGCGGCTGCCGACTAGGTGAAAGTTCAAGCGAGCGCAGCCTTTTTGCGAAAGGCCAACCCGAAGCCACCGGCAATCTCGGCGGCCTGGTGTTGAGAACGGCGAAATAAAAGGCACATCTTTTGCTTTGGTATCGTTCAATCCTTTCTCCTCACCCTACCCTCTCCCTCGGGGAGAGGGTTTTTTGTCCACCACTCTTGATACTGTCCCATGAGCCTCTCAAAGGACCGCTCTTGGCAGAGCCTATTCCGCTATAGAAGCGCTTCCATCCTGTGCCCAGGTGGGATAGACTAGCCTTACTATGCAAATTGAGCGTTCGTTTGGGATTCTGCTTCACCCCACTAGCTTTCCGGGCCGGTGGGGGATGGGGGCTTTGGGCCGCGAGGCCGAGCGGTTTTTGGACTGGCTGGCTTCCACTGGCGCTAAGTGGTGGCAGGTGTTGCCGCTGGGCCCTACCAGCTACGGCGACTCGCCCTACCAGTCCTTCTCGGCCTTTGCCGGAAACCCCTACCTGATAGACCCGGAAATGCTCATAGAAAAGGGCTGGCTGGAAAATACCGAGGAACCCCCGCAGTACCCCGCCAATAGTGTGAATTACGGCTGGCTCTACGAGACCCGCTGGCCCCTCCTGAGGCGGGCCTTCACCGGGTTTCAGGCCAGGGGCTCTGCACAGGATAAAGCGCTTCTGGAGGCTTTTATTCAGGCCGAACAAGCCTGGCTGGAAGACTTTGCGCTCTTCATGGCGCTCAAGACCCGCTTTGGCGGCAAGCCCTGGAACGAGTGGAGCCCCGAGCTGCGCGACCGCAAACCAGCAGCCCTGGCCAAAGCCCGCGAAGAGCTGGCCTACGAGGTGGCCCTGCACGAGTGGATTCAATGGCTGTTTTACACCGAGTGGGGCAAGACCAAAGCCTACGCCGAGTCTAAGGGCATTCGGATTATTGGAGACATGCCCATCTTTGTGGCCTTCGACTCCTCGGATGTGTGGGCACACCCGCAGTACTTTTACCTCGATGCCGATGGCAACCCTACCGTGGTGGCGGGTGTTCCGCCCGACTACTTTTCCGAGACCGGCCAGCTTTGGGGTAACCCGCTCTACCGCTGGGAGGTGATGGAGGAAGAGCACTTTGCCTGGTGGGTTTCGCGTATTCGGCAGTCGCTCAAGCAGTGCCACCTGGTACGCATTGACCACTTTCGGGGCTTTGAGGCCTACTGGGAAATCCCTTTCGGCATGCCCAACGCCATCAAGGGCCGGTGGGTCAAGGCGCCGGGTGAAAAACTCTTCAAGGCGGTACGGGCGGCGCTGGGGGATGCGCCAATTATTGCCGAAGACCTGGGGGTCATCACGCCCGAGGTGGAGGCCCTGCGCGATGGGTTTGGCTTTCCCGGCATGAAGATTCTCCAGTTCGCTTTTTCCGACGATACCAACGTCTTCCTGCCGCACAACTACCCCAAGCATGGCAACGTGATTGTGTACAGCGGCACCCACGACAACGACACCAGCCTGGGGTGGCTCCGCACTGCGCCCGAGGCCGAACGCTCCTTCATGCGCGACTACCTGGCCCGTAACGTATTCGGCGGCCGGTCGGAATACGAGGTGGCGGGCGCCTTGATCGGGCTGGCCTTCAAAAGCCCGGCCAGCCGGGCCGTAGCGCCCCTGCAAGATGTGCTGGGACTGGGCCCCGAGGCCCGCATGAACTACCCCGGCAGGCTGGGGGGTAACTGGTCGTGGCGCTATGGTGAAGAGGCCCTCGAGCCCGGCCTGGCTGCTGGATTGCGGGCGCTGGCCGAAGCGAACCGGCGGGCCTAGCGGAGGCTCTGATGAAGATTGCGGGGGTACTCGAGACCTGCCTGTACGCGCCCGACCTGGACGCCGCCAGGGGCTTCTACCAGGGGTTGCTGGGCCTCGAGCTATTTGCCGAGCAGCCGGGGCGGCACCTGTTTTTTCGCACAGGGCCGGGGGTCTTTCTGGTGTTCAACCCCGAAGCCACCCGGCAAGAAACCGTCTTGCCGCCGCATGGCGCACAGGGCAGTGTACACGTGTGCTTCAGGGTGCCCGCAGAGGAACTGCCAGGCTGGGCGGCGCGGCTCGAGGCTCACGGCTACCCGGTTACCTGGGCCGAGTGGAAAGCGGGCCGGAGCCTGTACGTCTACGACCCCGCCGGCAACCTGATTGAGCTGGCCCCGGCGGCGATATGGGGCTTGGCAGATAGTTGATGGTCTATGGCCGATAGCCGATGGTCCGTTCAGGTTAGCAGGTTTTACACAGTCATACCATTTGGGCTTGGACACTTTGCACCTCATAGAAGGTGGAAGGTAGGGAATAGGGGGTAGGGGATTATCAACCCCCACCTACCTCCCACCACCTCCCCCTCGTGCGTTGCCTAAAGTTGGCTATACGCCTAAAGTTGGCATCAAATGCCCATTACCTGATGAGGGGTGGCAATCAGGTCTACGGTGCGCTCTGGCGGGCAGGGGAGGTGCTCAAACACCATCAGGGTATGGGCCAGGGTGGCCCAGGGGGCGGCCACTTGCAGACCCTTGTAGGGAAAGCCATAGCCCTTGCCAATCCAGTTGCGCTGTTCGTCCACCGCTACACTGCCTACCAGAACCAGGTCAATGGCGGTTTGCTCGAGTTCGACGGGTTTGCCCAGTTGGGCGATTTCCCGCACCCGTTTGAGCTGGTGGGGTAGAAGGCCCTCCAGGCTCAGGTACTTTCCGGCTTTGTCCGGGTGCGGCATCAGGACGATTTTTCCAGACTTCAGGGCGGCCTCCCGTAAGGGTTTGAGCACCTGGTCGGGGCCGGCCAGTACCACCGTAGCCAGTTGCCACAGCTTCAAAGCCATCAGGCGTTCGGCAGCCCGACTGGCCCCTACAAAATTGGGGTGGTGTCCGTGGGGTGGGGTGGGGTAGGTGGCGGCCCGGTGCTGTGCCAGGGCGCTCCAGACCATTTCGCGCACTTCACCTTGCGTCACGCTGGCAGTATATTGCGCTCTTCACAGACGTGGCCGCCCACCCCGGCGGCCACTGTTCTGTCCAGGACAAGGCTTTCTTATAGACGGATGCGTGGAAATACGGGAAGAGCGCTTTCTCGCATGGCGATTCATGACTGGCCGGTGAGCAAGAGGCGCAGAAATGTGGCATCCGAAAAGGCCGTTCTGCGCCCTGCAAGGCTTTCTACAATACCCTCGGCCTGGCGTACCACCACCAGCCTGAGCTTGCGGCTGATGTAGAGCCGTTGGTCGCCGGCTCCTGCCGCAACCGCCAGGTCGTCGGGCAGACCAGGGGAACCCGCCAGTGGGTCTATGTCCTGCCCTACACGGCCAATGGCGGCCCGCTCTGCTGGGCTGATAGGGCGGCCTAACCACCAGGTCAGGCCGTAGATGGGGTTGACCCTCGAGGGCTCAAAGCACTTTTCCAGGAGCGCGGCATCCACAACGCGCCGCCCCTGCAAGACCCCTTCGTTGCGCACCAACTCCCCAAAGCGGGCCCAGTTGCGGGCGGTCAGGAAGGCCCCGGAGGGCAGGTGGGGGTTGCCGTCGGGCCCCCGGCGCCAGAAGGCGTACTCGAGGCCAATCGGCCCGAAGATGCGGCGCTCCAGGTATAGCAAAGGGTCGCCCTTTAGTTTTCGGCGCATCAGCTCGCCAAAAATCTGGAAGGGAATGGGGCCATACGAAAACCGCGTGTCCGGGGGCGCCTCGGCAGGGGTCTGGACGGCGGCCTGGTAGGTGGGG
>CAZIXH010000423.1:0-2650 GCA_964543055.1 uncultured bacterium | reverse complement strand
ACGGCCTCGAGCCCGACATCCTGACGGTGGGCAAGCCTCTGGGCAGCGGCATTCCCAGCGCGGCCTACGGCTTTACCGAGGCTGTGGGCGCTCGGGCCCAGCAGGTCATCCAGCCCCCTTACGCCGACACCGGGGGCATTGGGGGCACCCTGGCGGCCAACGCCCTCTCGCTGGCGGCCATGCGGGCTACCCTCGAGCACGTCCTGACCGAAGCCGCCTACGCCCGCATGATCGCCCTGGGGGAGCAGCTCGAGGCCGAGGTACGCGGGGTGATGGAACACTACCGCCTGCCCTGGCACGTTACCCGCGTGGGTTGCCGGGTGGAGTACCTCTTCCGCCCCAACCCCGCCCGCAATGGCTCCGAGGCTCTGGCCGGCCAGGACCCCGACCTCGACCCCTTCATCCACCTGTTCATGCTGAACCGGGGTATCCTGCTCACCCCCTTCCACAACATGACCCTCATCTCGCCCGAGACCACCCCCGAGCAGGTGCGGCGGCATACCGAGGTGTTCGAGGAAGCGGTGCAGGCGCTACTGGGCTAGGACAATCCGCCAACGCCCATCGGCAAGGTTCGCCCTGACTTCACCTGAACACTTTGCACACGGTTGGAGCAGTAGATTGAGTGCAGGGGTTAGGGGGCAGGTGTCGTACACTGTTCTGTCCAAAACAAGGCTTTCTTGAAGTCGGAAGGCTTAACCTGTGTGATGAGCGCTCTAAGCCTGCCCTTCACGTGGCTGCATCCAGCCACCTTTTTACCGCGCTCAAAATGGCTCCGGCCTGTGCCTGGGCAGTTTGGGCCTCTCGCCGGGTGTAAGCCTCGGCGGGCGTTAGGTTGGCCAGCGCATCCGGGTAACGGGTGGGGATGTAGAGCTTATCAAGGGCCAGGGCTTCTTCTAGCAGGGGGGCGAACACCTCTCTGGCCGCGTCTGGCATCTCCCGAACCAGGCGGCCCAGGGAGTGTCCCCAGGGGTCTGCGTCCAGGGCCAGCCAAACGGCCTTCAGGGCTTTCTCCCCCGCTTGTTGGGCGAAGAAAGCCGCCTGGGCATACTTGCCTGCAACTTCCAGGGCACGGGATGCCTCGAGGTCGTCGTCGGCCTGTCGAAGCCAGCGTCGGGCCTCAAGCTGCTGTTTTTCCACGCTCATACAGAAGTTGGGCCTCCCTCAGCACGCCCCGCAGGAAGGGCAGGTTGCGGCGTTCCTCGAATTCAGAAGGGGTCAGCACCACCGGCTCTACCACCCAGGGCAGTTCCCGCAATGCCCACAGCACCTGACCAATGCGCTCCAGGGGCGGCAGCGCCGTCTCCCACAGCACCAGCAGATCGAGGTCGGAGCGCTTTGTAGCGGTGCCTCGAGCATGGGAGCCAAACAAATACACCCGCTCGACACCCAGGGGAACCAGGCTTTCCACGACCTCTGTGCGCCAATCCACTAAAGTATTGTAACAGCCCTCCCGTAACACAACACGAATAGAAAAACCCCGTCAGCTACTTGATGAACCAGGTATCAGGGTTTCTGTTGAGCGACAGGGTATTGGGCGATGTCCTCTCGAGGAGCTGCAGCTCATGGAAGCGGTGCAGGCTCTGCTGGACTGATTCGATGTTCAGCCATTGGCCTCCAACGATAGGCTGTTTCCGACGCAATTTGTGCCTGGGTGTATACTGTATACATATTATGCCAAACAGTACAGCCGAGGCCGTCATCTGCGGAGCCGGTATCGCCGGGGTCGCGGCGGCCTATTACCTGGCGAAAAAGGGCTTGAAGAACATCGTCCTGGTGGAGCAGGGCGACCCCCTTTCGCTCACCTCCGACAAGTCTACCGAGGCCTACCGCAACTGGTGGCCGGGGCCGGACGGCCACATGATTGCCTTCATGAACCGCAGCATCGAGCTGCTCGAGGCCATCGCCCAGGAATCTGCCAACCGCATCCACCTGAACCGCCGGGGTTACCTCTACGCCACCGCCGATGCAGGCAAAATTCCCATGCTGGCCGAGGCCGCCCTGGACGCCGCCCAAAAGGGCGCGGGGGCCCTGCGGGTTCACAGCCACAGCCAAAATTCCTACCAGCCCTCTCCTGCCCAGGGCTTCGACTCTGGGCTCGAGGGGGCCGACCTGATGACCAACCCGGCCCTGATCCGGCAGCACTTTCCTTACCTGACCCCAGGCACCCAGGCGGTGCTGCACGTCCGGCGGGCGGGCTGGCTCTCGGCCCAGCAACTGGGCATGTACCTGCTGGAAAAAGCCCGCGAACACGGGGTTCGGCTGGTGCGGGGTGAGGTGGTGGGGGTTGAGACGATGGGGGGCGCGGTGCAGTCTGTGGAGGTCGCGCGCGAAGAGGGTTCCACCGAAACCCTGGAAACCTACATCTTCATCAACGCCGCCGGTCCCAAGCAAAAACAGGTAGGCCGGATGCTGGGGGTGGAGCTGCCCGTCTTTGCCGAGCGGCACCTCAAGATGAGCTTCAGCGAGACCCTGGGGGTGGTACCCCGCGAGGCTCCCATGCTGATCTGGATGGACGAGGTAGAGCTGCCCTGGAGCCTCGAGGAGCGCCTCCTTTTGGCCGAAGACGAGTCCGCTCGCTGGCTCTTGCAGAAGTTCCCGGCAGGGGTGCATGGCCGGCCCGACGGGCTTGGGGATAGCACCACCCTGATTG
>CAZIXH010000422.1:0-5014 GCA_964543055.1 uncultured bacterium | reverse complement strand
CCGTGGCCCCGAGCGGCCAGGTAGTGATGTACATGGGCGACGACGAGCGCTTCGACTACCTGTACAAGTTTGTAACCAGGGGCCGCTTCAACCCCACCGACCGCAAGGCCAACCTGAACCTGCTGGACGAGGGCACCCTTTACGTCGCGAAGTTCAACGCCGACGGCACCGGGGCCTGGCTACCCCTGGTACAGGGCAACGGCCCCCTCACCGCCGCCAATGGGTTTAGCAGCCAGGCCGATGTGCTCATCAACACCCGAATCGCGGCCGACCTGCTGGGCGCTACCAAGATGGACCGCCCCGAGGATGTGGAGCGCAACCCCGTCACGGGAGCGGTGTATGCCGTGATGACCAACAACAACCGCCGCACCGCCGCCCAGGTAGACGCCGCCAACCCCCGGCCCGACAACCGCCACGGCCACATCATCGAGATGCTGGAAGCCGGCAACGACCCCACCGCCACCACCTTCCGCTGGGCCTTGTTCCTGGTCGCGGGCGAGCCTTCTGACCCCACCACCTACTTTGCAGGCTTCCCCAAGGACAAAGTCTCGACGGTATCCTGCCCCGACAACATCACCTTCGACCAGGCCGGCAACATGTGGATCGCTACCGACGGACAGGACAGCTCGCTCAAGAAAAACGACGCGGTCTATGCCGTACCCACCCAGGGCCCCGAGCGCGGCTATGTGCGGCAGTTTATGTCGGCCCCGGTGGGCGCGGAGATCTGCGGCCCCATCTTCACACCCGACAATAAAAACTTCTTTGCCGGCATCCAGCACCCGGGCGAAGGGGGCACCCTCGAGAAGCCCGTAAGCACCTGGCCCGACGGCACCAACGTACCCCGGCCCTCGGTGGTAGCTGTACGCAAGCTCGACGGCAGTATCATCGGCGGTTAATCGCTCCTTTACCCCCTTCCCCTTGGCTGGGGAAGGGGTTTTGCTTATGAAGCGACGCATGGCTCTCAAGGGACTGCTGGGGCTGTGGGTGGGCCCAAGTGTGGCGCAGCAGCCACGGGTGTGGGTTGCTGCGATAAGCCAGTTTCCCCAAGTAGGGAGTCATGTAGATTTTAGCTACCTGAACAAACCGGCCACGGTTATTCGGGTGCTAAAGCCACCCCACATCACCCCGCAATACCTGCAAGCCGGGCCGGATTTATACCTGTCGGGCTACCTGCGCGAATGCCCGCACAACGGCTGCGAAGTGCGCTTCCACCCTGCGGCAGACACCCTGCTCATCTGCTACTGCCATGGAAGTCTGTTCCGGCGGGCTGATGGACGCCTGGAGGCTGGGGTTGCCAACGAGGACTTGCCGGGATTGCGGCTGGAGCTCGAGGGCAAACAGGTTGTGGTTGTGGGTCTGGCAAACCCAAGCACCTAGAGAAGCCACTTTTTCGGTTCGTTGCCGCGAGGAGTCAGGTCTTGCATTTTCCTGCCCGGCTCGAAGCTTTTAGCCAGGTCTGCCTCAAACCCCACACCCCCACTCAAGCACCTTCACAAACTGTCGGCCATTCCAGCGCCAGACCGTGCTACCCACGCCCTCGTGCACCCAGTCTTCGGTGATGATTTCCATCTTGCCGTCGCCATCGAGGTCGAGGATGGCCCCTATGCGGCGGGTAATCATGGTGGGCATCCCTTCGGTGCCGTCAAAGGGCTTATCGAGATGGGTCACGTCCAGCACAAAGATCCGCAGGTCGGTATCGCTGAGCAACTTGCGAACCATTAACAGGCCATAGTCGCCTACCTCCTGGGCGTAGCGCCCCTCGATTATGCCCTCGCGAATCGAGAAGCCCGGTTGATTCGCGCTCAGGATCACCTCCTCGCGTCCGTCGCCGTCCAGGTCGGTACGCAGGGCCTGGGTGATGTTGGGGGCCTTCTTTATGTTGCGGCGGTCCAGTTCGGCAGCCACCGCCTGACGATGGGCGGCGGCGGGTGCAAACGAAGTTACCGCCCGCGGCTGGGGGTTCCAGGGTGCCGAGAGGGCATAAGCGGGGTACTGCATGGCGCGGCGCTCGAGCAGCGTCAGGGGTGTTTCCCGGTTCCAGTCGCAGATATCCGGGGTTTTCAACCCTCCAGCCCCCTGGGCCTGGTTGATACGACCCAGGGGCCCAAACACCTGGTAGCGCCGGGCCTCGAGGCGGGTTAGCGTTTCGGCCTCTAAAAAGCGGCCTCCCTGAAAAGCCCCCATCACCACAGCATTCTGTGCATCGTTCAGGCGCAGCAGCACCGCGCCTTGCGGGGCTTGCGCTACCGACAAACCCAGCACCAACACCACGCTCCAGATCTTCTGCATAATGCCAGGGTAACAGAGTGCCCTTTGGAAGCAGGTGCTTTTGCGTGGTTGGGCCAACCAAAGATAGGGCCAGTGTGTGTTACCACCCGCCACGACTTACAACCAGCGGCCTGAAGCGATAGGCTATACACAATGACTGCTTATACCTACGCCTATCGCGGGGGCCTGATTGAAAACCGCCACAAAGTCTCCATTGTCATCGTCGGTCCGTCTGGCCAGGTGCTGGCCTACACTGGCAACCCTTACCTGGCCGCCCATATGCGTTCCTCGGCCAAGCCTTTTCAGGCGCAGGCCCTCTACCTGAGCGGGGCCATCGAGCGCTTTGGCATCACGCCGGCTGAAGTGGCCCTGACCTGTGCCTCCCACGACGGCATGGAGCCACACATAGCCATTGCCGCCAACTACCTGCACAAGATTGGGCTGGATGCCAGCTACCTGGCCTGTGGGGCCCACCTGCCCTTCGACCCCGCCTCGCGCAAAGCCCTCCAGCAATCGGGCCAACCCCCTACCGTGCTGCACAACAACTGCTCGGGCAAGCACACCGGCATGCTGGCAGCCGCCTTAGCCCTGGGGGCCGACCCCAGGGGCTACGAGCAACCCGATCACCCGGTACAACAGCTCAACCTGCAAACCCTGCGCGACCTATCTGGGCACCACCACATTCCCTACGGAGTCGATGGGTGCAGCGTGCCCACCTTTGTGCTGCCCCTGGCTCCTGCTGCCCGTATGTTCGCCCTACTGGCGGAGCCCGCGGCGGCGCCTCCGAAGTACCAGGAGGGTTTGCAAGCGGTTTTTCAGGCCATGCAACTGCACCCCGACCTGGTAGCAGGCCCCCAGAGCATAGACACCGTGCTGATGCAAAAACTACCCCAACTGGTCGCCAAGCGCGGCGCCGATGGCTACTACGGAATGGCCCTGCGGGACACCCGCTGGGGCAGTATCGGGATTGCGCTCAAGGTGGAGAGTGGCTCTAACGAGGCCCGGGAGCCCATGGTTATCCGGCTGCTGGAGGAGCTGGGCGTACTCTCGCCGGAAGTGGCGTTGGAATGGCGGCGGCCCCTTATTCGGAATGTGCGGAAGCTCGAGGTCGGCTATCTGGAGGCGTGGCTCGAGCTGTCCTGGGTTTGAGTACAGGGAAGAGAAGCCCACATCTTATACCAACTCTGCGCGTGAACGGCGCTAAACGCGCCCTTCACTTGCCGCGCCAGGGGGCGCGTCCGAGGGACTTGTATATCGCTTTTGGGTCACTTCTGAGCAGATTCGGTATTAGGCTCTTTGGGCGCTCTGCCGGCTACTTCGCCACCACAATATCGTTCCCAGCCGCCCACTGCCCAATATCCTGCTTGTGGATGGCCGCCGCCATAAGATCGGGAAACAGGTCGGGTGTGCAGGCAAAACAAGGGATGCCCAGGCCCGCGAACTCGGCAGCAACCTGATGATCGTAGCTGGGGCGCCCATCGTCGGAGAGGGCTAGCAGCGCAATCATCTGCACTCCTGAGCCGACCAGGGCCTGGGCCCGCCCAAGCATCTCGGCCCGGTTGCCCCCTTCGTAGAGGTCGGAGACCAGCACCAGGATGGTCTCCTGCGGACGGCCCACCAGGGTCTGGCAGTAGGCCAGCGCTCGGTTGATGTCGGTTCCGCCACCCAACTGCACCCCAAACAGCAGGTCAACCGGGTCTTGCAGCTTGTCCGAAAGATCCACCACCTCCGTATCGAACACCACCATGCGGGTCTGCACGGCTTTGAGGGTAGCCAGCACCGCCCCCAATACCCCCGAGTACACCACCGAGGTTCCCATTGAACCCGACTGGTCAATGCAGAGCACAATATCCCGCAGGGCCGATTTCTTCCGCCCGAAGCCAATGCGTCGCTCGGGGATGATGGTCTGGTGGGTGGGCTGGTAGTGTTTGAGGTTGGCCCGGATGGTGCGGTGCCAGTCTATCTCGCTGTGCCGGGGACGACGGTTGCGCACCGAGCGATGGAGGCTGCCCATCACGGCAGCCCGCATGGGCTCGGCCAACTTGCGCTCCAGCTCCTCCACTACCTTCTGCACCACCAGGCGGGCGGTGTCCTTGGCTTTGGCGGGCATGGTGTCCTTGAGGGCGATCAGGTCGGCGGCCAGGTGGACATCCGGCGAGAGGTTTTCCATCAGCTCGGGTTCCAGCAGCATCTGGCGCAGCCCCTGGCGCTCGAGGGAATCCTGCTGCATCACCTTGACCACGCTCTTGGGGAAGAACTCGCGGATGTCGCCCAGCCAGCGGGCCACACTGGGGCGTGACTTGCCCAGCCCCCCCCTCTTGCCAGCATCGCCTTCGTCGCCCTCTCCGTCGCCATAGAGCCGTGCCAGGGCTGGGTCCATGCGGGCCTCGTTACCGCTCAGGGTGCAGCCGGTACCGTCGGAGGAGCCGCCCCCCAGCACCAGACGCCAGCGTTTGAGGCGCTCGGGGTTCTCTCCAAGAGGGGTCTCTTTCATGGTTGTCCTTTATCGTTTCAACACCGCGATAATCCGCGCACTGGCAGCATCGGGTCGGAAGGTATCGTTTTGTAGCGTGAAGGTAAGGGTGTGGCGGTTGACGGGCAGGGTCTGGGGGTCAAGGTCGCAGTTGGGGTTGTTCTGGCCGCGCCGCTCCTCGAGGCGCACCACCAGACTCAAGCGCGCCGCTCCAGGCCGGTTATCGAAACGCCCCGGTAGGCTTCCTGGCAGGTTCCGGCGTTGTCGTACAAC
>CAZIXH010000421.1:0-5268 GCA_964543055.1 uncultured bacterium | reverse complement strand
TTCGTAGCGTCTCGGATAGTGGCCCCATGGTCAGGATTGGATGGGAGGTAAAGCCGTGCAGCACCAGTACATATGACATCTACCCCAGCTTATCGCAAAGAAAGGTTGGCTGGCAGGCCAGAAGTATAGAACTGTCGGTGGACATTACAAACCGCTGGGGTGTGGTTAGAATGAGTTTGCGATGCAAAATAGCGTCGGTCAAAGCGGACAGTAACACCCACGGAGGGGTATTGTGCTCAGCGGCAACCTGGCGGAGTTTCCCCTTTTGCGGCTCCTCGAGACCCTGATGGGCGCGGCCAGGGGAGGGGCTTTGTTCATCGAGCACCCCCACTTCGCAGGGTGTATCTACTTATCAGGAGGGCATCCGGTACATGCTGAAGCGGGTTCGCTGCGGGGTTTGGAGGCCCTCGAGCTCCTGGCTGGCGTTCGCTCCGCGCCGTTTCGTTTCGAGTCCGAAACCCAAACCCAGGAGCGCAGCATCGAGCCGAGCCTCGAGACCCACCAGCTCATCCTGCATCAGTTTGAAGCCTGGAAGGAAATCAGCCTACCCGACAACTGGGGTCTGGTTCTCGGGGGAAAGGGGGCCCCGGAGAGGACCAGGCTAAGCCCGTTGGAGCTGGCAGTGCTAACCTACGCACAGGGGCAGAGCATTGCAAAAACCCTTATGAACCCGCGTCTTTCGCCCCTCGAGACCGCCCAGGTACTCAGCAAGCTGTTGCGGCTGGGTCTGCTCGAGGCCCGGCTGCACCTAGAAATCAGACCCGAACCCCTGGTGGTACTCTCTTTATACGGTGGAGGGCAGGGGGTGGCTGTGATAGACGAAGATTTATACGCCCAGTGGCAGGGTTTGCTAGGCGGCCCGTTTCGGGTGCGGCTGCGTACCAAGCACCAGGAGACCACCCTGCGCCCCGAGCCTCGCATTAACATGCAAGGCCGCCTGGGGCTCTTCGAGCACGACTTGCGCCAACTGCGCCTTAGCCGGGGAATGCCGGTAGAAGCCTGGCCAGAAGTCGGGTAAACAAGGGCAAGCTATGGATATTCTTGCGCTAAACGATTTTGTCAACCGAGCAGTTTACGGCGAATGGATGATGCTGGTCTTCATCCTGGTGGGTCTGTATCTGTCGTTTCGCGCCGGCTTTCCCCAGTTCAGTCGGCTGGGCATTGCCCTGCGCGAGACGTTCGGGGCCATCCGGGAGCGCTTCCAGAGCTTCGGAGGCCAGATCACGCCCTTTCAGGCTGCCATGGTGGCCATGTCGGCCACCATCGGAACCGGCCACATCATCGGCATGGTGGGCGCCGTGCTAATCGGTGGGCCTGGGGCAGTGCTGTGGATGTGGGTTGCCTATCTGGTAGGCATGGCTACCAAGTTTGCCGAGGCTGTCCTGGCGGTTCATTTCCGCCGTCAGTACACCGATGGTTCGGTTATGGGCGGGCCCATGGTCTATATTCGCTATGGCCTGGGCAGGCGGTTGGCCTGGTTGGCCGGGCTATTTGCGCTATTTACAGCCATTGCTGCTTTTGGTATTGGCAACCTTTCGCAGGCGGGTGCGGTGGGTGCTGCCTTCGCACAGGAATTCAACGTGCCTCCGGCCATCACCGGCTTGCTGGTAGCCCTGCTGGTGGGGGTGCTGCTGGCTGGCGGCATTCGCCGAATTGCCCGCTTTGCCCAGGTAGTGGTACCGCTCAAGCTACTCCTGTTCCTGGTGGGGATTCTGCCCCTGCTCTTGATCCACCTGGGGGATATTCCCGGTGCGCTGGCCCTGATTGTCTCCTCGGCTTTAAGCTTTCAGGCTGCGGCGGGGGGGGCTGCTGGGGCTGCTGTGTCGCTTGGCCTGGCCGAAATCCTCAAAGCGGGGGTTGGACGGGGCATTTTTGCCAACGAAGCCGGGCTGGGCTCGGCAGCGATAGCCCACGCCCAGGCCCAGGTAGACCACCCGGTGCGGCAGGGTTTCTGGGGCCTGACCGAGATGCTCGTAAGCCTGGGCGTAACCACCCTGATGGCCCTGACCTTTATTGCTAGTGGCCTCTGGCAGCGCTTTTTGGGGGGCGACCGGGTGGAGGCCGCCCGCTTCTTGTTTGCCGAACATCCGCTGGGGGTGGCCGTACTTGGGCTGATGCTGGCTATTTTCGCCCTGGGAACCATGGTTTCCTGGGGCTTTTATGGCGAGGAAGGGGCCGCCTATCTGTTTGGCGAGGGCATCCGCTGGCCCTACCGCCTGACCTTTGTGGCCTTTGCTTTTGTGGGGCCGCTGGGGGGTCTGGCGGCCCTGACCAGTGTGGCCGATACCCTGAACGGCCTGATGGCCATCCCCAACCTGATTGCCCTCCTGGCCCTGGGGGGGCTGGTGGGTCGGCTGGTGCGGGAGTTCTTCGGCGGTATGCCCTGGCAACCACCCGAGGAAGATTAAGAATGGTCGGAATCCCACGGCTCAAGGCCAAATGCTGAGAGCTCGAATAGTCTGATTACGAGAGTAAAAGTCTTGGAATGGTTTGGTAGATATTTACTCCGCTAGTACTCTGGTAACTTTATCTCCTTGTCATTCCGAACGTAGCGAGGCGAAGTGAGGAATCTACTGCGGTGCAGTCCAATGCATTCACTGTCCCTTTGCAGAGCCAGATTCCTCGTTGCACTGCGTGCGCCTCGGAATGCCAGTTAGTACAGCGTCGTAAAGGAGCCTATACATTCTGGCGAACGTTGGCCCGAGTGCCCGCCAACCAGTCTCCCAAGTGGCGGCCGTCGTTGCGAGGAGGCCAAAGGCCGACGAAGCAATCCAGAACAAGTTCGCCAAACTACCGGCTGGGTAGGGCGATCTGGATTGCTTCGCATCCTGCGGATGCTCGCAATGACTAGAAGACTTCCAGGACTCCAGTGAAAAGGTACAGGCATCTATACGACTGTGTAGTTAGAGGGAAAAGCCAAGGGCAGGGGCCTACCTGCGGCCCGTGCTGCATTTGCAAGCCTTGCCAGCCAGTACACTTGGCCCATGAGCGTACCCAAGCGTCTTGTGGTGGGGCTCTCGGGAGCTTCCGGGATGCCCTACGCCCTCGACCTGCTGCAAACCCTGCGCCAGATTCCGGGCCTCGAGACCCACCTGGTGATGACCCAGGGGGCCAAGCGGGTGTTGGTGGAGGAAACCGAGCAAAGCGTGGAGGCGGTAGAAGCCCTGGCCCACGTGGTACACCGCAGCAGCGACCTGGGCGCGGCGGTGGCTTCGGGCAGTTTTCGCACCGTCGGGATGGTGATTGTGCCCTGTAGTGCGACCACCCTTTCCAAAGTGGCCTATGGCCTGGCCGACAACCTGCTGACCCGTGCGGCCTACGTCACCCTTAAAGAACGCCGCCCCCTGGTGCTGGTGCCGCGCGAGGCGCCCCTGCCTTTGCCCAGCCTCGAGGCCATGGTCAAGGCCGCCCAGGCCGGAGCCACCATCCTGCCAGCCGCACCGGGCTTTTACCACAAGCCCAGGCAAATAGACGACCTGTTGGCCTTCATCACCCAGCGCATCCTGGACTTGTTTGGCCTGGATTACCCCCGCGCCCCGCGCTGGAAGGAGCTGGTGGAACTCGAGCTCGACTAGCGTAGAAAAAACACCGCGTACACAACGCCAATTACAATGCGATACACAGCAAAGGGCACAAAGCTATTGCGGCTCACGAAGCCCAGTAACCAGCGCACCGTAAGCAGGGCCGCCACAAAAGCGGTCATGAAGCCCACTGCCAGTAGACCCCAGCTGTCGGCCCTGAATTCGTTCAAGTTGCGCAACAGCGAGAACCCGGTGGCCGAGAGCATGGTGGGCACGGCCAGAATGAAGGAAAACTCGGCGGCTGCCTTGCGCGACATCCCCAGGGCCATGCCCCCCACAATGGTAGCCCCACTGCGCGAGACCCCCGGCATCATGGCTACGGCCTGAAACAGGCCGATCAACACCGCCTGAGGCACGGGCATCTGGTTCACATCGTCGTAGCGCTTGTGGCGCTGTAGCCAGCGGTCCACAAAGAGTAAAAGAACCCCCACCCCAATCAGGTTCACCACCACAATCAGGTCGTTGCCCAGGAATACATTTTCAATCACATCGGCCAGCAAGAACCCCAGGATGCCGGTGGGAATGAAGGCTACGATGATGCGCTTCCACACCTCCATATCCCGCAAGAAGCGCTTGAAGTACAGCGCCAGCACGGCCAGGATGGCCCCAAGCTGAATCACGATGATGAAGCTCTTGATGAAGGGGTCGTTTTGGATGTCGAGCTTGAGCAGATGGGCGGCCAGGGTCAGGTGGCCGGTGGAGGAAATGGGCAAGAACTCGGTCAGGCCCTCTAAGAGCCCCAGGATGAAGGCCTCAAAAACGGTCACGCCCCAGAGAATACCACGCGGCGTTATGGCCCGATGGCGATTTTTGAGCAGACCTTTTCAGCAGCTTCCATGTGCTTCTCCCCAATTGCGGTACGATGCCAGGCGTGAAGGTTTCGGTACTGTTGCCCGCTGCCGGTTCGGGTGAGCGAATTGGACGGGGGCCTAAAGCGTTTTTGCAGGTGGGCGGGAAAGCCTTATTGGACTGGGCCCTCGAGGGGTTCGCCTGGGCCGACGAGCGGGTAGTAGCGCTGCCCCCAGGGCATAATCTGGATGTGCCTGGCATCAAAACGGTTTCGGGTGGCAAGACCCGCCAGCAAAGCGTGTTCAATCTGGTACAGGCCGCTACGGGCGAAATGGTGCTGGTGCACGACGTGGCCCGGCCCTTTGTGGTGCGGGCCGCCGTGGAGCGCCTGCTGGACGCGGTACGAGGCTCCGGGGCGGCTACCCTGGCGGTGCCGGTACCCGATACGCTGGTGCAGGAAGCGTCCGGTGAATACGGGGCGGTGATTCCCCGCGAACACTATCGGCTGGTGCAGACCCCCCAGGGCTTTCGGCGCGAACTGCTGTGGAACGCCCACCAAAAGGCCCTGGCCGAGGGCCTCGAGTTCACCGACGATGCCCAGCTGGTGCGCTGGCAAGGCCACCCCGTAGCGCTGGTGGAGGGCGACCGGCGGATGTTCAAAATCACCTACCCCGAGGATCTGCTTCTGGCGGAAGGGTTGGCGCAGGTATGGAGCTCCTAGCCCCGGCCAAGGTGAACCTGGGCCTCTCGGTGCTGGGTCGGCGGCCCGATGGCTACCACGAGCTGCACACCGTGTTTGCGGCTTTGCAGGTGGCCGACCGGCTTTTTCTGGAGGCCATTCCCGAGGGGGTGGGGCTGGAAGGGGTTCTTTATACACCTCTTACGCTGCCGACGAGCT
>CAZIXH010000420.1:0-3269 GCA_964543055.1 uncultured bacterium | reverse complement strand
CCCCGGCCGGCCTGCCGCCCGGAGGGGCGGTATCTGGCGGCGGGGGGCCGCGACGGCCAGACACGCATCTATCAGGTGGCCGGCGGGCGGCTCTTGCAAACCCTGGAGGCCCACGGCGGCGGGGTGGGGGCGCTGGCGTTTGCCCCCAACGGGCGGGCCATGGCCAGCGGGGGCCGCGACCGATTGCTACGCGTTTGGGACTGGCAAGCGGGAAAGAAGGTGCTCGAGTTCCGCGCCCACGAGTCGCACCTGACCGGCCTAGCCTGGAGCCCGGATGGGCGCACCCTCTACAGCAGCAGCAGCGACGAGAGCCTGGCCTGGTGGGCCCTGCGCCCCGAGGGGGTACAGTTAGGGCGCCGCCTCATGGCCCATGCCAGGGGCATCTATGGTCTGGCCCTGAGCCCGGATGGACGCACCCTGGCAACCGCCAGCCACGACCAGACCATCAAGCTCTGGAATGCCCAGAGCGGCACCCTCCTGCGAACCCTGCAAGGCCACACCGAGGCCGCCCAGGGTCTGGTGTTTTCGCCCAACAGCAAACGGCTCGCCAGCGTAGGCTGGGACAAGACCCTGCGCCTGTGGAGTGTAGAGGGTCAGCTTTTGCAGACCATTGCGGGTTTTGTCCGCCCCCTCTATGCGGTGGCCTGGGCGCGGGACGGCAGCCTGGCGGTGGGCAGTGGGACGCTAAAGCAAGCCGGAACCATCGCTTTATTCAGACGGTGACCTATGGCTCTTCTGGCCAGACCCGCCCATAAGGCCGCACCTCGCCCTGGGGAAAAGCCTGCTGCAAAAGCCCCTGCAAGAACCGGCCTGCGGAGGGAAGCAACCCCGCACAACCCTGGTTCACGTAGACAAACACATAGCGGGATGGGCGAAGGGACTGGTTGAACACCAGCGTACCCGCGTATTCGGGGAAGGCCTCGCAAAAGATACCCAGCAGGCCCTCGAGCAAAGCCCGGGCCTCGGGCAGGGGTTCCTCGCCCTTGGGCCGCACCCAGAAGGTAACCACTTTCAGGGGGGTCATGGCCTTTTTCCGTGCTGCCAGACCGGCACGTTTCGCAAGAGTTCGGCCAGCCTTTTCACGCCCTCGGCCAGGCGCGGCCCCGGGCGGCCCAGGTAGGCTTCCTCGAGGGCAAACACCTGCCGGTGCCGCAGGGCGGGGACGTCCAGCTCGCGGCCCAGCACCACCTCCGGGCGCAGCTTTTTGGCTCCACACCAGGAGACCACAATCGCGTCCGGCTGTGCTTCCTCCACCTCGGCAGGGGTCAGGGGCCTGGAGCGTACCGGCAGGTGGGCAAAGGCGTTTTCAGCCCCCAGCGCCGCCAGCATCTGCGTGACCCAGCTATCCCGTCCGGCAGCGATCATGGGCTTTGGCCACCACTCCACCATCACCCTGGGGGGCCGCACCCAGTGCGGTAGGGTGCCCCTGGCCTGGGCAATCTGCTGCTGCATGGCCCGCACCACATACCGGCCCTGCTGTTCTACCCCCAGCCACCGGGCCACACGCTCGATGTCGGCATAGACATCCTGTAAGGTCTGGGGGTCGAGTACCAGGTGGGGTATCGCTCGCTTTTCCAGCCCCTCCACCACCCGCTCCATCCCCGGCACGCTCAGGCTGGCGATCACCAGGTCGGGCTTTAGAGCTTCTACCTGGTTCAGGTCTATCTGTAAGTCCGGCCCCACCCTGGGAAG
Organism: uncultured bacterium; assembly: GCA_964543055.1. GTDB lineage: Bacteria > Deinococcota > Deinococci > Deinococcales > Thermaceae > Meiothermus. The sequence goes on along the minus strand of CAZIXH010000420.1, from coordinate 1,577 downwards.
CCCTCTCACCTGGGGGGGAAAGTCGGAGTTGTTGTCCACCCCCACCAGCCTGTCCAGGCAACCCAGGGCCCAGACAATCTCGGTGTTGGAGCAGGTCAGGCTGACGAGACGCATATTGAATTGCGGGCAACCGATAGCGAACAGCTATCAGCTATGGGCTATCACCTATCGGCGCTTTTTGACCAACCACTTCTCTTCGGAGAACCCTTCGCGCTGGTTGACCACTCGAGCCAGCGTGAAGAGCAGGTCGGAGAGCCGGTTAAGGTAACGCAGGGCCTCAGGGTTGACCTCCTCGGTTCGCATCAGCTCGACCACGCGGCGCTCGGCCCGGCGGGCGATGGTGCGGGCCAGGTGCAAAGCCGCCGAGGCCGGGTGGCCGCCGGGGTGGATGAAGCCGGTGAAGGGCGGGGCCTCCTCCTGGTAGCGGTCAATCAGGGCCTCGAGCTTCTCCACATCAGCGGCGTCCATACGGGCCAGGTTGCGCTCGTAAGGGCCGCCCTTGCGGGTGGCGAGGTCGGCCCCCAGGTCGAAGAGGGCGTTCTGGAGGTACTCGAGGTCGGCCTGGAGGTCGGCATGGGCGGCGGGCAGGGCCGCGCGGGCCAGGCCAATGGCGCTGTTGGCCTCGTCCACGGTGCCGTAGGCCTCCACCCGGGGGTGATCCTTGCCCACCCGGTCGGCCCCATAGAGGCCGGTCTCGCCTGCGTCGCCGGTTTTGGTGTAGATTTTCATACGCTTATTTAACCCCATTCGATGGGGCTCGAGTGGGTCGGGACTGACATACCCGAGCAGGCTGTACTATGGTTTCATGCGCAGGGGAAGCGTGCTGGCCATTCTGGAAGAGCGCCTGCCGGGCCTGACCGAACGTTATCAGATCAAAAGCCTGTATTTGTTTGGCTCCACCGCCCGCGACGAGGCGGGCCCCGAGAGCGATGTGGATTTTCTGGTGCGCCTGGAGCAGCCCACCTTCGAACACTACATCGGCCTCAAACACGAGCTGGAAGATATGCTGGGCAACAAGGTAGACCTGGTCAGTGCCAAAAAGGTGCCCGCCCACCTGCGCCCGCATATCGAGGCCGATGCGCTGCAACTGGTCTGAAATATTATGCGAGACCCCGATATCCCCAACCCCCACCTGCTGAAGCAGGTGCACCTCGAGCAGATGCAACAGGCCGCCCAGCGCATCCTGGACTACACCGCCGGGATGGAGTTTGCCGAGTTTGCCGCCGATGGGCGCACCCAGGATGCCGTGCGATACAACCTGCACCAGCTCGGCGTCATTGCCGCTACCCTGCACAAAAGCGTGCGTGAGGAGCTGACCGAACTCGACTGGCGCAGCATCCTGGACCTGCCCGATATCGTAAGCCGCCTGCACTTTGGCATCCAGGACGAAATTCTCTGGGACCTGATCCAGCGCACCCTGCCCTACTGGCTGGTGGTGCTGGAGGAGACCCTCGAGCCCCCCCTTGAACCCTAAACCTCTGGAGCAAGCCCCATGCGGCACCGCCTCGCAACCTTCCTGGGCCTTTTCGCCCTGACGGGGTGGGCCCTGTCCCAGACCCTCTGCATACCCCCGGCCC
>CAZIXH010000419.1:0-3298 GCA_964543055.1 uncultured bacterium | reverse complement strand
ACCCCAGACCGAGCCCGCCCCCAGCGCCAGCCGTTTCCTACAGGTAGGGGCTTTTCGCAATGCCCAGAGCGCTCAGTCGGTGGTCGAGACGGTGCGGCAAGCGGGCTATCCGGTGGTGCTGGTGGAGGAGGGCGGCCTGGTGAAGGTACGCGTGGGCCCCCTGGACAATGCTTCGGCGGCTGCGGCGGCCCTGCGGGCCAGGGGCCTCGAGGTTCTGGAGGTTCGCTAGATGTCCTCAACAGGAGTTCAATATGGCTAAAGTACCCAGCGCGGCCATCTCCCGCCTGGTCACCTACCTGCGGATTTTGGAAGACCTCGAGGCGCGGGGCATCAACCGCACCTCCTCCGAACAACTGGCCGAGGAAGCCCAGGTGACCGCTTTCCAGGTACGCAAAGACCTCTCGTACTTTGGCAGCTACGGTACCCGGGGGGTAGGCTACACGGTGCAGATTTTGCGCCGGGAACTGCGCCAAATTCTGGGCCTTAACCGTCGCTGGGGGCTTTGTATTGTGGGTATGGGCCGATTGGGCCAGGCCATCGCCGACTATCCCGGCTTCAGCGAAATATTTGAGCTAAAGGGCCTTTTTGACCGTGACCCCTCCAAAGTAACCACCACCTTCCGTGGCCTCCCGGTTGAAAGCATGGAAAACCTGCCCAGGGCTGTGGCCGAAAGACGCATCGAGTTCGGTCTGTTGGCAGTTCCTGCTGATTCGGCCCAAGCGGTGGCCAATCGTCTGGTAGAGTCAGGGATAAAGGGCATCCTGAACTTTGCCCCGGCAGTTCTGGAAGTGCCCAAGGAAGTGGCAGTGGAGAACGTAGATTTCCTGGCCGGACTCAGCAGGCTCTCGTTCTTCGTGCTCAACCCTAAGTGGAGAGAGGAGATGATTGGATGAAAAAACTTATCGCCCTGGTGGTGGCCGCTTTTATGCTGGCGGGGTGTGGCAACTTTGTCACCGATTTCGGCATTCCCAGCGTGGTAATTGCTGGGGCCGGCAGTGAAGACCGCAGTATTCGAGACGCGAACGGCAACGTAACCCGGGTGGCCTTTGTGGTGAAATATACCATTCGCACCCTGCCCGGAAGCCCCCTGGGGGTGATTAGCCAGCTCAACCTGGTGGGTGGTGGGACGCTCTCGGGTGGCGAAGTGTTGTCCTGTGCTCCAAGTACACCTGTAGACGGTTGTCCTGTCATCAACGGGGAAATCACCTTCAATCAGTTCCCTGCTACTGGATCCATCCGGGTGGAAAGCTACGATGCCAATAGCGCCAACGGGGGGGGCCGCACGGTCTTCCTGCCACGTCCAGTTACGCTGTACTGAGATTTTTGTACTCCTCACCAACCCAGGCTGGCTACAGCCTGGGTTATACTTTTTGGAATGAGCGTGAAGGACTTCACCCACAACCTGAATGCCTTGCTGGCAGCATTTGAAGATCGTCTGCGGGCGGTGGTGCGGTCGGAGGTGGAGTTTGTCCAGCTCATCGAGGAAGACCTGGTGACGGCGGGGGGCAAGCGGGTGCGGCCTCGGCTGGTCTTCCTGGCCAGTGAGGTGCTGGGCGGGGTTCCACATGCAATGGAGCTGGCCCTGGCGGTGGAGCTTCTGCACTCGGCCTCGCTCCTGCACGACGACCTGGTAGACGATGCCGAGACCCGGCGTGGTAAAGAGGCGGCCTTTCGAAAGTATGGCAACGCAGTCTCGGTGCTTTCGGGCGACTATTTGCTGTCCCGTTTGATGGCCCTGCTGGCCCAGACCGGGCGGATGGAGCTGGTGGCCATGTTCGCCGAGACCGCCCGGCAGCTTTCCGAGGCCGAGGTCTTGCAGTTTCAGGTGGCGGCCTTGCACGACTACTCGCTGGAAAACTACGAGCGCATCATCGACGGTAAGACGGCCTCGGTGATGCGGGTGGCCTGTGAGGGGGCGGCGGTGCTGGGCAATGCGCCGGTGGGAGAGCGGGAGGCCCTGGCCCACTTTGGCTCCCTGTACGGGCAGGCTTTCCAGATGCGCGACGACTACCTGGACTTGATGGGCACCCCGGAGGTGCTGGGCAAACCGGCGGGTGGCGATGTGCGCGAGGGCAAGGTGACGCTCATCACCTTACGGCTTCTGGAGGCTTACCCAAACGAAGTGGAGGCCATCTTCAAGCGCAGGGCCAGTGAGCCCAACGATATTGCCCGCCTGCAGGAACTGGCGGTGCTTTCGGGGGCCGACCTCGAGGTCACCCAGGCCATCGCGGCACGGGTCGAGCAGGCCATCGCGGCCCTTCGGGTGCTGCCCCCTTCCATTTACCGCGATGAACTCGAAGCCCTGGCCCGACGCGAACTGGTGCGGGTCAAGTAGCTAAAAGTGCGCTTTGGTTGATTATCCCTCATCTGGGGTATCGGTTGTTTGTACCCTTTTTACCTGAACGCTCTGCATTTCATAGGCGGTGGAAGGTAGGGGATAGGGGTCAGGGAATAGGTGTTGGAAGCCTACCACCCTCCCCCTGCCATCCACCCCCACATGATTGTTTGGGAGCTACCCATCTACCGGGGTGGGTTTTCCCTGTTCGTCAACTGCCACATAAGTCAGGTTTCCCTTGGTCGCCAGCATCCGGGGCTCGCGCAGGTTCTCGCGGTAGACCTCGACTTCTACCGTGAGCGAGGTGCGGCCCACCTTCGTCACCCTGGCTACGACCTCGAGCAGGTCGCCGACCTTGATGGGCACCTCGAACACCACCTCACCGACCCGCACAGTCACACAGCGCTTGCGGGCCCGGCGGATGGCCGCGTAGGAGCCCACCTTGTCCATCAGGCCCAGTACAAAACCCCCGAAGGCGTTGCCCCCAGGGTTGGCATGTTCGGGAAAGACCAGTTCCAGCGTGCGGGCTTCGCTCATACCATCACCGCCCTCAGCCTACCGGTTGGCCGCAGGGGTCGGCAATCTCTCCGATGCTGAAAGTTTGTGCGTGAACCCGATGCTTCGCCCTCAAGCCTTTTCGTTTCTTCCAGACCAGCCTACAGGTATACTCATGAGCGTCGAAATTAGGGTCAAACGCCCATGCGGGCTGTGACAAAATGGCCCCAAGACCTACGAAACGGAGGTTTGCAAATGCCACTCAGAAATGCCTACCGCCCCCCTGGAGATGCCAGTCTGTGGGACAGCTTTTTGCGCCGCCTCGAGGCCACCATCAAGGTTGCCAAGATTCACCCCGCCACCATCCAGTACCTGACCCACCCCAAGCGTTTGGTAGGGGTTTCGCTGCCGGTGGTGATGGACGACGGCAGCGTGCGGAACTTTACCGCCTACCGGGTGATTCATAAC
>CAZIXH010000418.1:0-4433 GCA_964543055.1 uncultured bacterium | reverse complement strand
TATCTGGGCAAAGGCCACCGAACCCAACACAAGCATGGCAATAAACCACTTCATAGGCCCTACATTAGCCCCTGGATGTCCAGGCTCGCATGTGAGGGATGTTAAAGGGCCCTTCACCTTCGACCTGAACCCCGCAGGGTGGGCTGCTAGAATGAAGCCCAATGAACGATGTCTGGGATATGTTGAGCGAGCCCTTCCCTCCAGAGGAATTAGCGTGGCGCGTGGAGGCTCTATCCAAAGACAAAAGGCGGGCCCTGGTAGCGCCCTATCTGGACGCCCGGGCAGTGCTGGATCGGCTGGATGAGGTGGTTGGCATCCATGGCTGGCAGGACAGCTATGAGGTGCTCCACACCCCAACCAATGCAGCAGGCCATTATGCGGTGAAGTGCAAGCTTACCGTGATGGATATTTCCAAGGAAGACGTGGGGGAGGGCGATAGTTTCAAGGCAGCTTTTGCCGATGCCCTCCTGCGTACCGCGATGAAATTTGGCCTGGGTCGGCACCTGTACCACCTCGAGAAGCAGTGGGTTGACCACGACCCCGAGAACGGGCAGTTTCATCCACCCCATACACCGGAAGTCGCCTCTCACAAAAGAACTCCACCAGAAGCCTCCTCTCGTCCGGAAAGCACCCCTACCCCTCTCGAGGCCAAACCCGAACCCCAGGAACTGATTGACCGCTTGATTGAACGCCTGAAGGAGGCGGGTTTGGGCAAGCAAGCTGCCCAGATTGTGATGAAATATGGAGGGTATGGTAAACATCCGGACGAAACCCGTAAACTCTACGGCGAGCTACGCGCTTTGCTGAAAGGGCAGGCTTCGTGAGCAAAGGACACCCGTGATCAAGGTTATTGCCATTGGAGACCTGCACGCCGACTTTCCCAAGCTGTGGCGGGCCTTGAAGAACTCGTACGCGGTGGGCGAGGATTGGCTGCCTTCCGACCCCCTCAGACGCGGCACCTACCGGGTGGTGCTGATGGGCGACCTGGTGCACCCCAAACTGCTGGCCGACTACCGCCGACTGACCGGCCTCGAGGACTACGACCCCAACAACCCCGACCACCTGCGCATGGCGGCCAGGGCACAAATCCGCGAGCTGATGCGCATCAAACGCTTCCAGGAGGCCGCCCCCGAGCACATCACCATCCTGATGGGCAACCACGACCACGCCGCCATCACCGGCGAGATGGTTCTGGGAAATGCCCAGCTCGAGCACAAGGAGTTTCACCCCGAGCTGGGGGGGGTGGAGTTTCCCGAGGACTTGAAGAACTGGTTTCAAACCTTTCCGGCCCAGGTCAATCTGTACGGGGTGAATTTTGCCCATGTGGGGCCAGTACCGTGGCTGCAAACCTACGACGAAATGTTCTACAACGGACGCGAAGCCAAGGAGTGGTGGCTTCACAACGCCGATTACGTCGAGCGCATGGGATACCGCTTTGGCGTGTACGGGCACACCGTAATGAAAAACGGCATCCTCATCAAGGACAAGCTGGCCCTGATTGACGCCCTGGATAAGGATCAGTACCTGGAACTGATTCTCGACGAGGACAAGCTGGACTGGGAAATAGTGGAAATCCCGCCCGTGGGCGCAACTTTTCAATAATGGGATTGCAAAGAAAAGCCTGCTAACAACGGGAAAACGTTTGGGTTCTCCCAACACCCATGAACCTCACCTCGCCTAAAGTTGTCCGGGACCTGCTGGAGCGCTACGGCCTGCGGGCGGATAAGCGTTTTGGGCAGAATTTTCTGGTAGAGAAGGGCTACCTGGACAAAATAGTCGAAACCGTTGGCTTTACACCCGGCGAAACCGTGTACGAGGTGGGGCCTGGGCTGGGAACCCTGACCCGGGCGCTGGCCGAGGCGGGCGCGAAGGTTATTAGCCTCGAGATGGATCGTCGGCTCGAGGCCGTCTATACCGAGACCCTGGCAGGGCTGCCGGTGCAAATCATCTGGGGGGACGCGCTGGCTTTTGACTGGGCCAGTGTCCCGCCCCAAAGCCTTTTTGCGGGCAACCTGCCCTATAACATTGCCACCCCCCTCATCACCCTGTTGCTGCGTTCAGGCCGGTTCCGCCGCATGGTGGTGCTGGTACAAAAAGAGGTAGCCCTGCGCATGACCGCCCAGCCAGGCACGCCCGAATATGGGCTCCTGAGCTTGCGGGTGCAGTACCACGCGCAGGCCCGGCGCATCGTGGACTTGCCCCCCGGTGCCTTTTTCCCCCCGCCCAAGGTCACGAGTTCGGTGGTTTGCCTGAACCCCAACACCAGCCCCGACCACCCTGCGCTGTTCCGCCTGATCGAAGCGGCGTTTGCCCAGCGGCGTAAAACCCTACTCAATGCGCTCAAGGCCGCAGGTTACCACCCCGGTAAGGTTTCCCAGGCGCTACAGGCCCTTAATCTTCCCCCCCAGGTACGGGGTGAGGCCCTGAGCTTGCAGCAATTTGAACAATTGCTCGTTAGAATCAGCTAGATTGAGACCTTGTTAGGGATTTCTCATACGCTTGCGATAACCTACTACTCATCTTGCTGGTTATACCGCTAAGATATAAGGAATCCTGCAAGCGGTTCGTACAGGCTGGGAGGCCGGGATGCGGTTTTTTGTCGTAGGGGACGTATCGGTTGACTTAATCTATTTTCTCGAGCGAATCCCTGAGCCAGGCGAGGAGGTTCCGGCTCAACGAGCCCTGATGAAGCCTGGAGGAGCGGGGGGCACCCTGGCCGCGCATCTGGCCAGCCTGGGCAACAAGGTCTATCTTGCCAGTCGGGTAGGCAACGACCCATTCCGCAGTGTGGCCCTTTCTCAACTCGAAAAAGCTGGGGTTGACCTCAAATATCTACAGGTAGACCCCGAACAAACCACCTCCTCCATCCTGATTTTGCTGATACCAGGGGGCGAACGCTCCATGATTTCGGCAGGAGGCGCCAGCCGCTACCTGGATGTCGCCGAGTTCAAGGCCAAAATGCTCGATCAGGTAGACGCGGTGGTGTTTTCAGCCTACGCCTTCGTGGGCGGCCCTCAACGACAGTACGCCATCAACGCCCTGGATGCTGCTCGAAAACGCGACCTGCCCATTTTCGCCGACCTCGGCACCGGCGCGGTGCGGGCTGCAGGCAAGGAACTGCTGGACATTCTGCGGGGCGTTCCTTACCTGCTGATGAATCAGGTAGAGCTGCTGGCCCTGACCGGCGCCACTTCGATTAGCGAAGGGGTCAGCGAACTCAAGGGCTGGGGCCTCGAGACCGTCATCGTCAAAGTAGGCGCCCTGGGCTCCATCGTGATTACCCCAACCCGGCAAGAGCTGGTGGAGCCTTACCCCCTTGAGGAAGTGGTAGACACCACCGGCTCGGGGGATGCCTTCACCGCCACCTTCGCCCATGCCATCCTGCAAGGCAAAGACCCCTTCATGGCCGCCCGCCTGGGCAACCTGGCAGGCTCCCTGGCAGCCACCGCCATCGGGGGACAGGGTCGCTTGATTACCGAGAAAGACCTTTTGCAGGCCAGGTAGTTGCACAAACGCCTCAGGCACGATGCGGGTTTTGATTTTTTACCATTTTTAGTCAGCAATTTGCTCTTGCTTTTCGGAAAAAAGAGACCCCTTTCTGGATCTCCTCGATAGGCCATAGCCGCCGGTGGAAGGGCTGGCATCGCTGGGATTGGATGGGTCACCTCTCTGAAGGTCAAAAATCACTAGTTCCAAATATGGGCTTGACTACTGTAAAAGAGGGGTACGTGTAGATGAAACGCTTTCTTGGTGTCGTGCTGATGTTTGGGGTCGGCCATTCCTGGGCCCAGCCCTTGCCGGAAGTACCGGCTACCGATGTGCAGGCTTTTGTAGCCCAAGCCCAGCGGGGCGGGCGGGTGGCAATGCGGGAGGGCGTTTATCGGCTAGACCGGCCCCTGATCCTCAACAACCCCGTTGAGCTAGTTGGCGCGGGCAGCAAGAAGACCGTGCTGGCCTCCAGGGCCGAAGGGCAGTTGATACGCTTCAATAGCACGGGCAAATCCAGCGCAACCGGCATTGCTTTTGAACATCAGGGTACGGCCCAGGCTTATGTGATCTACATTCAAGCAGGCGACGTAACGCTAAACGACGTGGCGGTTAGTGGAGCCATGCGCGACGAAGCCAACCGTCAGGGCGGCTCGGGCATTATCGTGTGGAACAATGCCAAGCTGACCCTCAACAAGAGCGGGGTTTTCAAGAATCAGCTCGAGGGGGTCGCTGCGCTGGGCCAGAGCCAGGTAGTGATTAGCGATTGCGATATCTCGGAAAACCAGGGGAGCGGCCTGACCCTTTACGACGATAGCACCGGCCAGGTTACGAATACCTTATTCGAGCTGAACCAGGCCAGCGGCCTTGAGGTTTTGCTACGGAGCAAACTAAGCCTCGAGAACAGCGATGTGCAGAAGAATGGCGAGTTTGGTCTGTTCGTGGCC
>CAZIXH010000417.1:0-7480 GCA_964543055.1 uncultured bacterium | reverse complement strand
TTTGTTTTGACTGCACACATACCTTTTATTTACTAGTACGGGGAACGCCAAGAACTAACCGGAGTAGTGCGCCGGAAGCGTCGGATGTGGATAAGAGAACGATAGACCAAAGACCCTTTGCCTGCAGTCCGGCCTGCGCCCCTTCCTGCCAACGTTGCCGCCAATACGATATGCTAGGCCCCGGTTATGAGCTTGCCCCATCTTCCGCACCACCAGGGTTGGATTGAAGTTGTGGTTGGGCCGATGTTCTCGGGAAAGTCCGACGAGCTGATTCGGCGCATCAAACGGGCCCTGATTGCCCGGCAGCGGGTTCTGGTATTCAAGCCGCGCATAGATGACCGCTACCACGCAACCGATGTCTCGAGCCACGATGGCCGGCGTGCTGAAGCCATTCCGGTGCGCGATTCAACAGAATTGCGAGCCCACCTTACCGACCCCCTCCCCGATGTGGTGGCAGTGGACGAGGCGCAGTTTTTCGATACGGCTTTGGTGCCGTTGCTGCTGGAACTGGCCGACAAGGGTGTGCGGGTGATTTGCGCTGGTCTCGATATGGATTTTCGCGGTGAACCCTTTGGCATCATGCCCGACCTGCTGACCCGGGCTGAGTACGTGGAAAAGCTATACGCAGTGTGCCCGGTTTGTGGAGCCCCCGCAACCCGCACCCAGCGTTTTGTGAACGGCAAACCGGCCCGCTACGACGATCCGGTGATTTTAGTGGGGGCCAGCGAAGCCTACGAACCGCGCTGCCGCAAGTGTCACACTGTGGTGACCAAAGAGGTACAGGAGATTCTTTGAAAGACCCTGGCGCAACCATTAAGTACTCCGTCGTATAGATACCTGTACATTTTCTCCGGAGTTTAGATAGTGCTCTCGTCATTGCGAGCATCCGCAGGATGCGAAGCAATCCAGATCGCCTTACCCCGCCGATAGTCTGGCAAACTTCCTCTGGATTGCTTCGTCGGCCTATGGCCTCCTCGCAAAGACGGCCGGGACTTGAAAGACTGGTTGGCGAGTGTTCAGGCCACGGTTCGCCAGAATGTACAGCCTCCTTTACGACGCTGTACTTTGCAGATGAACCTTCGGTGGTTCGTGTGAAATACAGCAATAATGAAAAAATCTGGCACTGGGAGAGGGTTCCAGGCTGACGAAGCGACCCATCAAGCTGCCGGGTTTTGATTCACTTCTTGCCCCTGCGAGGGGATTTGCGGGCTTTTTGCACCACCAGCTCGAGCACCCCGCTCTTCAGAGAAGCCTGGGCGCTATTGGGGATGATGGCCTCGGGCAGGGTCAGGGTGCGTCGAAAAGGCCCGGTAGCGCGCTCCTGGCGTGCGTAGCTGCCCACCCTGGGATGCCGCACACCGGCCAGGGTGATGGTCTGACCCTCCTCGTGTAGTTCCAGGTCGTCGTTTTTCACGCCCGGCACGTCCACCAGAATGCGGTACTGCGTGCCCTCGTCGAGTACATCCACCGCCGGCACCCACTCGCCAAAGGCTTCCTGGGAGGTAAACCGCCTCGAGAGTTCGTCGAGCTGCTGGCGAATGGTTTGTAGACGCTCAATGGCATCAAAGCGCTCAATGCTCATGGTGTCGAGAATATCATGATTAGAGCCTGGGCTATGAGCTATGCGTGATGCAAAACAACGACTCCATCCAGCCATTCCAGTGTTGACCGGCCCCACCGCAACCGGTAAGACCGAGCTGGCCTTGCGCCTGGGAGAGACGCACCCGCTGGCGGTGGTTTCTGCCGATGCCAGCATGGTGTACCGGGGCATGGACATTGGAACGGCCAAGCCCAGCAAAGCCGAGCAGCAACGGGTCAGGCACTACCTGATAGATTTGCTGGAGCCTGACCAGCCCTTTAGCGTGACGGACTATGTGCACCACGCCGAAGAAGCGATTGAAGAGATTCTGGGGCAGGGCCAAATCCCCCTGGTGGTGGGGGGAACCGGCTATTACATTCGTGCGCTGTCGGAGGGACTACACGAACTGCCCGAGCCCGATGCGGCGCTTCAGGCCGAGCTTTGGGCCGTAGTGGTGACGCGGGGAATTGAGCCCTTGCTGGCGGAGCTACAGGCCGCCAGCCCCGAAGATGCCCTGCGGGTACAGCGCAACCCCCGCCGCATCGTGCGGGCGGTGGAGATACTGCGTCGTACCGGCATGCCACCGGCCAGGATACCCAGGCGTGCGCCCCGGTTCCGGTACCAAAAACTGATTTTGTGGCCCCCCTGGGAGTGGCTCGAGCCGCGCCTCGAGGCCCGGGTCGAGCAAATGTTTGCGCAAGGCCTGGTTCAGGAAGTCGAGCGCTTGCTGGCAAAGTATCCAAATATGCCCACCGCCTTGCAGAGCATTGGCTACAAGGAGGTAGCAGGCTATTTGCGAGGCGAGTACACGCTCCAGGAGGCCCAGCAAGCTGTTGTGCGAGCAACACGGGCCTATGCCAAACGCCAGTACACCTGGTTCCGTAAGGAGCCCGGTTCGGTCAGCTTTTTGCCGTTTGGCGGAGAGGCTGCCTGGCCTGGGGTGCAAAGCTGGTTTGAAAGCAGCATCCAGGGCTGGTTTTGATTGTGAGCACAGGGCTAAGTCCGGGCCGGTGATCCTGATACTTGTCCCGAAGCACCCTGACAAATTGCCGTAAGCCCTACGCCCAGAAAGGTGTCCTTTGACCCGAGACTTGCGACCTGCGACCCATAAACTGCATCTTTACAACCATGCACGAAGGCCATATTTGCCACCTTCGGCTCCATCAACCTTATCATGGGGCGGTATGTTGGCGCAGGAAATTGTGCAGCAAATCCAGTCGGGCCAGCGCTCACCCCGCGAGGTAGTGGAACACTACTTGCGGCGTATTGAGCAGCTCGAGCCCCACATCCGTGCCTTTATCCGTTTGAACCCCCAGGCCCTGCATGAAGCCCAAACCGTGGAAGAACGCCTGGCCGGAGGGGAAAACCTGCCGCTGGCCGGGGTTCCGGTTGCCGTCAAGGACAATATCTGCACCCAGGACCTGGAAACCACCTGCGGCTCGAAAATGCTGGCTTCCTTTGTGCCCCCCTATAGCGCTACGGTCGTTGAAAAGCTGCGAAGAGCGGGGGCTATTGTGATTGCCAAGGCCAACATGGACGAGTTTGCCATGGGTTCTTCCACCGAATATTCGGCTTTTGGCCCGACCCGCAACCCCTGGGACCTAGAGCGGGTGCCGGGGGGGACCTCGGGGGGCTCGGCGGCAGCCGTGGCAGCCGATATGGTGCCGGTTGCGCTCGGCACCGATACCGGCGGTAGCGTTCGGCAACCGGCTGCGTTGTGCGGGGTCTATGGCTTCAAACCCACCTATGGCCGCATCTCGCGCTATGGGGTGGTGGCCACGGCCAGCAGTCTGGATCAGGTGGGTGCACTGGCCCGCTCGGTAGAGGATCTGGCTTTGTTGACCGATGTGGTCAGTGGATACGACCGCAAAGACAGCACCAGTCTGGAAGCTGTGCCGCAGTTCGGGAAGGCCTTAGAGGCCCCGGTACAGGGAATGACGATTGGCATCGTCAAGGAAGCCTTGGCGGTGGGCAACTCGCCAGGGGTGCTCGAGGCCCTCGAGCGCTTCCGCACCGTGATGGAGGGGCAGGGGGTGCGCTTTGTGGAGGTCAGCATCCCCACCCTGGAGTATGCCCTGGCGGCTTACTACATCGTCAACACCGCCGAAATCAGCTCCAACCTGGCCCGCTACGATGGAACCCTTTATGGCTTGCGGGTGCCTGGCCTGGATAGTGCCGATACCATGATGCAGAGCCGTGAGCATGGTTTTGGCCCCGAGGTGCAGCGGCGGGTTTTGATGGGAACCTTTGTACTTTCCTCAGGCTATTACGATGCCTACTACGGCAAGGCCCTGCGGGCCAGGGCCAAACTGAAAGCCGACCTGGACGATGCGTTTACCCAGGCCAACCTGTTGCTCACCCCCACCAGCCCCTTCCCGGCCTTCCGCTTTGGCGAGAAAACCAGCGACCCCCTCTCAATGTACCTGGCCGATATAGATACCGTGGCCGTCAACCTGGCCGGCACACCCGCCATGAGCATCCCCGCCGGGTTCGAGGGTGCTTTGCCGGTGGGCGTACAGCTTATCGGGAAACCACTCCAGGACGAGCAAATCTTTACTGTAGCCCATGCCTTCGAGCAAGCCACCGAGCGGGCTTTTGCCCGAGTGGCTATGTTGAACCTCTAAGCTTTCAACCTTCGTCGTGGGTGTGCCAGTACCCTTGAATGTTACGAGTCTCGATTGGCTATTAGCTAGTGGCAATGAGCTATCAGCATAGCTGAATCAATTGCAAAAGCAACGCTGCGTTTAACGTTAAGGCGTTAATCTCTGTGAAGCTCTGTCATATCCGTGTAAGCTGCGGTATACTCGCCCCGAGACCTATTTATTCTCGTAAACTTGCGTAATTTCCAGAACTTTTTTTCAGGTCTCTTAGCATCCCTCGAGGTTTCGTGCTTATGATGCACGTATCGCCGGTTTCTAACCCTCCCCATTCCATGAGCCCGACCCACTATCGCCTTGCAACCCGATTGGCCCGACATCTGCGCAGTACTGGCCGCCAGCTTTCCGAACAGGCTCTGGCCGAGCAGGTGCTGGCTTCACCGGGGCTGCCCAGGGGTGCCTGGGCCGGCCAACTGCTGCGGGACTTGCTGGATGGACGATTCGAGCGGGGAGAATCCGGGGTAGGTCTGTGGGAGTGGAAGTATCCCTTTCCGGCCAAGGGAGAGGCCATTGTGGTGCTGGATGTAGAGACCACCGGACTTTCGCCCGAACAGAATGAAATTATCGAGCTGGCCATGGTGCGCCTGGAGAATGGCCAGCGCACGGTATTTGAGCGCCTGGTGAATCCGGGGGTTCCCATTCCCCCTTTCATCAGCCGTCTGACCGGAATCCGCCATGAAGATGTACGGGGTGCAGCCGATATCTACACGGTTTTGCAAGAGGCCCTGCCGCTCCTGGAAGGTGCGACCCTGATCATTCAGAATGCGGGTTTTGACCTGGGGTTTTTGCAGCCTCGCCTCAGGCGGCTGGGATACCGACTGGATAATCCGGTGGTAGACACGATACACTGGGCGCGCAAGGCTCTGCCGGGGCTGAGCAAACGCGGACTGGATTCGCTTGCCTGGGCCTTTGACCTGGGCCCTATTTCAGGTCGGCACCGCGCTCTGGGAGATGTGGAAACCACACTTCAGGTAGCCCACGAGATGTATTACATGCTCACCGCCGGTAAGCCCACCTCGGCCAGTCAAGTTGTTGCTGTAAGAGCCTTCTAGGAAACCTATGATTGCGCGCTACGTCCTCACCAGTGCTTGCCTCAACAGCGGAACCATGAATCTTACCCAGTCGCTGCGGGTTTTCTTACAGGGCAAAGACCGCATAGCCCTTCGGGATGAGGAGGGCGAAACCTACGATGCTACCGTCAACTGGCGTCAAAACCGTCTGGAGGGCTTGGCACCCTACTATGCCAAGCGACGGCTGGGCGTCAACGACAAGATTGCCCTGCACCTCGAGGGGGAAGAGATTGGCCTGGAAGCCCTTACGCCTGCGGCTAAACCTGCAAGACCCCGTTCGCCCGAGGTCGAGCGAACCAGACCGCAGGCCACCGAGTCCGCCCCGGAAAAAACCGAGAAGCGGGTCAGGGTCACGCCCTATCCCAAAGAGGTGATCTTTCCACACAAGCCTGTTGCCAGCGAAGTGCCTGCATTTTCGGTAGACCTCGAGGCCCTGGGCTTTTCCCGCGAATCGGGCAGTGCACCCTGGGTATTCAGGGCTGCCCTGGGCCGCCGAACCTTCCACCTGGCCCTCGCCAAGTTTGGGGAGATGGAAGCCAGGGAACTGCTGGCCTACCGCCAGCAAGGCCGGGTGCAGTACGCCGCTATCGTGGCCGGTGAGTCTTCCAAACCTGAAGCCCTGGCCGAAATTGCTACCGTGCGCCCCTCGGGGCTGGTACAGGTGGGCCTGGGTTATGTCTCCCCTGAAGCCCTGCAGCGCCTGGCCAAGCTGAGAGGTGCCTTTCCGGTTGGCCCCCTGGACATCGAGCGGCTGCTGCGGGAAGGCCGGATTGACCTGGAAGCCATTCAGGGCCTCGAGCACGAAATCTCGGGCGTTTTGCGCGAGCGTAGCCACTTTTCGGCGGTCCTGACCCTGCTGGCCGACCAGCCTCCACAGCAGGTTTTTTTGCTGGCCGACCTGATGCCCATGGCGCGGGAAATGAACCTCGAGGCTGACCACTTGCAAAGTATCCTGGAAAGCCTGAGCAGCCCCCCCTTCCTGCTTTTGAAGCGTTTGTCGCCCGGCGAATTCCTGATGCGGCAGTCGGTAGACCGAGCCCTTGCGGACTGGGTCGAGTACGCCGAGGTCATGACCCGTCGCCTGCAAGGGGTGCTGCAAGAGCGATAACAGACGAGTTTTTTACCCTTCAAGACGGCGGGATTCTTTCTGAAACCGCTTCAGGTAAAGAGTGTTTTGATACGGGCCTCGAGGGCTTCTGCGGCTTTCTGACTGATGGTGAGCCGCAGTTTCAGGATCAGCTTATGGCTCCACTCCTCCAGTTCGGCCAGGCTTTGCTTCTGCTCAATCTCGGAGCGGTACTTTTCGGCTTTTGCGCCGAGCTCGGCCTCGAGGGCGGCAAAAAGCTGAGCTTTAACAGGAGCCAGGGGGTCGCTCTCTTCAGGCTTTATTGAAGGTGTACCCTGGGTGCCCCCAACGGTTTCAATCAGGCCGTACTCCAGCAAATGAGCGAGAATGCCTTGTAGGGCGTCGAGCGGAAGATGGGTTCGTTGTGCGAGCAACACATCGCTAATTTCTTCGCGGCACATGGCATACACCAGCCGCTCCTCACGGCTCAACAGGATGTTCAGGGCTTTTGAAGTGTGCCGGTAAATCTGCATTAGCCCTCGAGTGCGGCCAACACCGCCTGCACCAGCCGCAAAACCAGAAAAACGAATATCGCTCCAAATAGCAGGATCAGCGACAGGATGACCAGAACGGTGTCGGGCGGGTAACTCCAGGTTAGAACCCCCACCGCCAGGTAACCCAGCGTAAAAAGCGCGATGAAAATATTGAGCTGCGAAAGCCGCTCGCCAATGATGCCCCCCGGAGCCTTGCCTTTAAGCCCGAAACCCACATAGCTGTTGTAAAGCATCAGAAGTACGCCAATTGCCAGAAGTACCTGTACCATAGAGCCACCCCCCTCGAGTACCCGTCGGTTCGTTCGTCCAGGTTGGTGTTATTATAGGGAAGGTCAACCCGGTCTTGGCTGTATTTTGCACAAGCGATTTTTTGAATACGAAATTACGTCAATGGGTTGCTGAAATAGTAGTTTTCGTTCGTACTCCTGGCCGGTGGTGTAGAATACCAAATCTGCCCAGAAGTGACCCAAAAGCGATATACGAGACCCTCGGACGCGCTCCCTGGCGCGGCAAGTAGGGGCGCGTTTAGCGCCGCTCACGCGCAGAGTTGGTAG
>CAZIXH010000416.1:0-6408 GCA_964543055.1 uncultured bacterium | reverse complement strand
GGCCGGGTGGTTTACGACCTGCCCACCCTGGGCGGTACCGAGCAGGCCCTGATGGCTGCCGCTTTAGGGGGCGAGGCGGTACTGGTCAATACCCCACAGGAGCCCGAGATTGTAGACCTGTGCAATTTCCTGACCCAAATGGGCGCTGAAATCAAAGGAATCGGCAGCAGCATCCTGCACATCAAGGGCAAGCCAAGCCTGCGCGGCGTGCGCTACAGCGTGATCCCCGACCGAATCGAAGCAGGCACTTACCTGTTTGCAGCCGCCGCCACCCGGGGCTCCATCACCCTCACCAATGTGGAGCCTTTCCACATGGATGCGGTTCTGGACAAGCTAATCCAGTCGGGCCACCATATCACCACCGGCAAGGACTGGGTGCGCCTGGAGTCCACCGCTCACCCTCAGCCCTTCAACATCGAAGCCCGCGAGTATCCCGGCTTCATTACCGACCTTCAACCCCCCGCCGCAGCCTATCTGGCCTCCGTGCACGGCACCTCGCTGGTTTCCGACCGGGTCTACCCGGATCGCTTTACCCATGCCAGCGAGCTCGCCCGTATGGGCGCCGAGGTAATCCTGAAGGAGCGCACCCTGATGATTCAGGGGCGTCAACTGACCGGAGCCGCCGTTGAAGCCCGCGATATTCGCGCGGGTGGGGGGCTGATCATTGCCGCGCTGGCCGCCGAGGGCGAGAGCCACATCGCCGGTATGCAGTACATTGAGCGGGGTTACGACGACATCGAAAACCGCCTGCGGAGCCTGGGCGCGCAGGTGGGCATACAGGCACCCGAGCTGGCTTTAGCGGCTGATTAGATCGCTTTTCACGTACTTTGGGTCATCCGACTTCAAGAAATCCTTGTCCCAAACAGGACAATGGCCGCCTGGAAACTCGAAACCCAAGCGCTCTTGGGTTGGGCTTGGCCCAGGCTCGGGTGCGTAACAGGCGACTGGGCCCAGACCGTTTTCGTGCACGGCCAGGCTTGTATAGGGTGCACAGCAAAACTAGAGGCCAGCAAGCCGACGGTGTCGCCACCCTCTCCCACAGGGGGAATAAAGACTCGCATGCAACTGACGTTTGACGTAGAGGCCCAGAAACCCTAGACTCAGATGCTATGGATTTGCAGACCCTCCAACACCGACTCGAGGCCCTTCGGGGGTATCTTTGACATCGCTGGCAAAGAAGCCCGCCTGAGCGAACTCGAGCAACAAATCAACGACCCCCACCTCTGGGACGACCCAGCCCACGCCCGCAAGGTTTCGCAGGAGTCGGCCCGGCTGCGCAAGGTTGTGGAGGGGTTCAAGCGCCTGGAGTCCGATTTGCAAGGGCTTCTGGAACTCTGGCCGGAGCTGAGCGCCCTCGAGCGGGAGCAGATGCAACCCGAGCTCGAGCGGGCCGGACGCGAGCTCGAAGACCTCTACCACCAGACCCTGCTCTCCTTCCCCTACGCCGAAAACGCCGCCATCGTGACCATCAAACCCGGCGCAGGGGGCACCGAGGCCTGCGACTGGGCCCAGATGCTCTACCGCATGTACACTCGCTTCGCCGAGCGCCACGGCTTTACCCTGGAGCTGATTGACCTGGAGCCGGGGGCCGAGGCCGGCATTGATTACGCGCAGTTCATCGTGCGAGGCGAGAACGCCTTTGGACTGATGTCCCCCGAGGCCGGAGTACACCGTCTGGTGCGGCCCTCCCCTTTCAACGCCCAGGGCAAACGCCAGACCAGCTTTGCCGCAGTCGAGGTGATGCCCGAGGTAGACGAATCGGTAGACATCCAGATTGCCCCCGAAGACCTTCGCATAGACGTAATGCGCTCGCAGGGCAAGGGCGGCCAGGGGGTGAACACCACCGACTCGGCGGTGCGCGTGGTACACCTGCCCACCGGCATCATCGTGAAATGCCAGGTGACCCGCAGTCAGCAGAAAAACAAAGAGATGGCCATGAACATCCTGCGCTCCAAGCTCTTCGAGATTGAATACAAGAAAAAGCAGGAAGAGCTGGCCCGGCTCAAGGGCGAAAGCCGCCCCATCGAGTGGGGCAGCCAGATCCGGAGCTACGTGCTGGATAAGCAGTACATCAAAGATCACCGCACCGGCGAGATGCGCCACGACCCCGAGAACGTGCTGGACGGCGACCTGGAAAGCCTGATCTGGGCTGGGCTCGAGTGGAAAGCCGGGCGTAGGGAAACGGTTGCTGCAGTCGAGGAAGAGTAGAAAAGGTTGCTGTATAGGCAACCCTACCCAACCAGAGAAAAGCGTCTTGTTGAGTCTGCGTTTGTCTAATTGGGCCTATCAAGCAACACCACCATGGGCGCAGTGCTCCGAGGTTTACTCGTTACAAAGATTGAGCCGCTCAGGCTCAAGAATCCTGGATTCCGAACAAGATAGTTGCCGCCCTGAGGGGCGGCAACATCCATGAAGCCTGCGACAAGCCCTCAGAAATCTTGATAGCCAATGCGGCCAAAACGGTTTATTGTGCGGGCGTTGCTTTGAGCCGCTCCACCACCGCCCGGTCTTCCAGGGTGCTGGTGTCGCCCTTGATCTCCTCGCCCGAGGCCACTTGCCGGAGCAGGCGGCGCATAATCTTGCCCGAGCGGGTCTTGGGCAGGGCATCGGTCAGGCGAATCTCGTCGGGGCGGGCAATGGCGCCGATGGCCTTGACCACGTGGGCCTTGAGTTCTTTGGCCAGTTCAGCGCTGGGGGTCTGGCCGGTTTTGAGGGTTACGAAGGCCACAATCCCTTCGCCCTTGATGGGGTCGGGGCGGCCCACCACCGCCGCCTCGGCCACCGCAGGGTGCGAGACCAGCGCGCTCTCCACTTCCATGGTGCCCAGGCGGTGGCCGGAGACGTTGAGCACGTCGTCCACCCGGCCCAGAATCAGGTGGTAGCCATCGGCATCGCGCCGGGCCCCGTCGCCGGTGAAGTAGTTGCCGGGGTACTGGGCAAAATACTGCCGCTCGAAGCGCTCGGGGTCGCCCCAGACGGTACGCAGCATGGAGGGCCAGGGTTTCTGGATGATCAGATGCCCGCCTTCATCGGGGTTGTTCACGGGCTGGCCGGAGGTGTCCACAACTTCGGGCTGCACGCCAAAAAAGGGCTTACCAGCGTGGCCGGGCTTCATGGGGTGCACTCCGGGCAGGGTGGTAATCATGATGCCGCCGGTCTCGGTCTGCCACCAGGTGTCCACAATGGGGCAGCGCTCCTTGCCGATCACCCTGTAGTACCACAGCCAGGCTTCGGGGTTGATGGGCTCCCCCACCGAGCCCAGGAGACGCAGGCTACTCAGGTTGTACTTGAGCGGCCACTGCTCGCCCCACTTCATGAAGGCGCGGATAGCGGTGGGGGCGGTGTAGAGGATGCTCACGCTGTATTTTTCGATGATGTTCCAGATGCGACCCTCATCCGGGGCGTTGGGGGCCCCTTCGTACATGAGGGTGGTGGCCCCGTTTTGCAAAAGCCCGTACACCACATAGCTGTGGCCGGTAATCCAGCCCACATCGGCGGTACAGAAGTAGGTGTCGGTGTCCTTGAGATCGAAGATGTACTGGGCGGTCAGGTAGGTGTAGACCGAGTAGCCCCCCGTGGTGTGCATGACCCCCTTGGGCTTACCGGTGGAACCCGAGGTGTAGAGGATAAAAAGTGGGTCTTCGGCGTCCATGGGCTCGGGCGGGCAGTCGGGCGAGGCATTGACCATGAGCTCGTGGTACCAGTGGTCGCGGCCCGGCTCCATGTGTACCTCGTTGCCGCAGCGCTTGACCACCACCACATTCTCGATGGACTTAGCGTCCGCTAGGGCCTCGTCGCTGTTTGCCTTAAGGGGCACCACACCCCCGCGCCGCCAGCCGCCGTCGGCGGTAATGAGCACCTTGGCCTGGGCATCGTTGATGCGGTCGGCCAGGGCCGAAGCCGAAAAGCCCCCAAACACCACCGAGTGCACCGCGCCAATCCGGGCGCAGGCCAGCATGGCAATGGCGGCCTCGGCAATCATGGGCAGGTAGATGGTAACGCGGTCGCCTTTCTGTACCCCCAGCCCCTTGAGCACATTGGCGAACTTGCTCACCTCGCGGTGGAGTTGCTGATAGGTCAGGATGCGCGAGTCGCCCGGCTCCCCCTCGAAGATAATGGCGGCTTTGTTACCCCTCTCGGCCAGGTGCCGATCTAGGCAGTTATAAGAGAGGTTGGTTTTGCCGCCGATAAACCACTTGGCGTTGGGGGGGTTCCACTCGAGTACCTTGTCCCAAGGTTTGAACCAGTGTAGCTCGGAGGCCACCCGGCTCCAGAACTGCTCGGGCTGCTCGAGGCTCTCGCGGTAGAGGGCCTCGTAGGCTTCGAGCTGGTTGATGCGGGCTGAACGTTTGAAGGCTTCGGAGGGTTCAAAGACCCGGTCTTCTTTCAAGACGGCTTCGATTTTTTCCATAGCATCCCTTTCTAGCAACGAAAAACAAACCTGACATCTGGCCTGGGCTAGCCTTTTTACGGTGAGCATAGGCTTTGGGGCACAACCCGTCAAGAAAAAACCCGGTTTGGCAATGGTAGGAATTTGTCGGTTACTTGACAGCCTGTGAACACCTCGCCACAATAGCGCCAACTACAATTTTGAGTCCGTTCTACCGAACTTTATAGCATCAGGTCTTCGAGAGGTTTATGGCACAAAGTCGCAAACTCACCACCGTTCAGGCTGCGCTGCGGGTGCTGGCCTACCTGGCCCAGCACCCTGAAGGCGTCGAGGCCCCGCAGCTCGCGGCTTTTCTGGGCAAGAGCCTCTCCACTGCCTACGCACTCCTGGCCAGCCTGGTCTCGGAAGGTTTTGCTGAACGGGAGGGCAGCACTTACCGGCTCTCCAAAAGCGCCCTGGCCCCGAGCCGCGCCCCGTTAGCCGAACCCGAAAAACTATCCGATGCGCTCGAGGAGCTGTATCTTCGCACCCGCGAGCGAACCTACCTGGCCCAGCTAACCCCCGAGGGTAAGCTGCGCCTGACCACCCGGGGCCGGCAGGGTTTACCCAAGCTAGCCGGGATAGACGACCAGATTAGCGAGGGCTTCCACGCCCTGGCCATGGGCAAGGCCGTGCTGGCCTTTCTGGAGGCCGAAGACCAGGCAACCCATCTACAAAACCTGAAAGCATTTACCCGCCTCACCATCACCGACCCCCTGACCCTCGAGGAAGAGCTAACTAAGGTGCGCCAGATGGGCTTTGCGGTGGAGATTGAAGAGCACACCGACGGCATCTCGGGCCTGGCTGCGCCCATCTTTGGCAAGGACGGGCAGGTGATCGGGGCTTTCGGGGTGGTGGTGCCCTCGAGGCGGTTTCCCTATGCCTTCACCCGGCTGGTTCAGGCCGTGCAGGAGGTGGCCAGGGCGGCCTCGAGCCATCCCAGAGCCGAGCAGGCCCCACCGGCTGAACCCCCTTCGCTGCCGCCCCAGGAACCTCCCTACCTGGGTTCCTCGAGCGAGGAGCAAGCCGTCTGGCCGCCCAGGCCACTGGTGCAAAACGCCAACCTGCAGGACTACCCCACCGAGTACCGGCGGAGCCTCGAGGACCCCGAGGCCTTCTGGGGCGCGTGGGCCCAGCGCTTTCACTGGTTTAGCCCCTGGAAGCAGGTGCGGGAGTTCAATCTGCCGCACCACCGCTGGTTTGTGGGCGCAAAGACCAACATGGCCTTCAACGCCCTGGACCGCCACGCCGATGGCCCCAGGCGCAACCAGCTGGCCCTGATCGCGCTCTCTGGCGATGGCACAATACACAAGCTAACCTACCGGGAGCTCCGCGACCTGACCGCCCGCCTGGCCGGTGGACTGCTTTCACTGGGCATTCAGCCCGGCGACCGGGTGGCCGTCTACATGCCCACCGGCCTGGAAATGGCCCTGACTTTTCTGGCCTGCGCCCGCATCGGGGCGGTGCACGTGGCGGTTCCTGCGGGGTTGGGCAGTCAGGCCCTGCGCGAACGCCTGCAGGACACCGGGGCCCGCTTGCTGGTAGCTGCCGACCGGATGTACCAGGGCGGGCGCACCCTTTCTTTCCCCAGTTTGATTGAGGAGGCGACCCAGGGTCTGGAACTGACGGTGCTCTGGTTTAGCCGGGGCGGTTCCCTTCGGCCCCTCGAGTTCTGGGACTTAATCGAGGCCCACCGGCCCACCACCCCCGCCCTGCCGGTAGACAGTGAGCACCCGCTTTTCATTCTCTACACCTCCGGCTCTACCGGGAAGCCCAAAGGGGTGGTGCATGTGCACGGGGGCTACATGGTGGGCATCACCTTCCACCTGCGTACCCTGTTCGACCTCAAAGAGGGTGACATCTCCTGGGCCACCGCCGACCTCCCCTGGATTTTGGGCCACAGCTACGGCCTGTATGCCCCCCTGCTCGAAGGGCTAACCACCGTGTGGCGGGCCGGACGGCGCGCCTACCCCGACCCC
>CAZIXH010000415.1:0-3493 GCA_964543055.1 uncultured bacterium | reverse complement strand
AAAAGACCAGACCCCGGCCCCCAAGCTTCTTTAGCCCATAGGCCACGGCGGCCCCGTGATTGCCGCTGCTGGCCGTGACCACCCCTTTTTGCAGCGCCTCGGGCGGGAGTGAGAGCAGTTTGTTCAGTGCCCCACGCACCTTGAAGGAGCCGGTGGGCTGGAGGTTCTCGAGCTTCAGCCAGACCTGCGCCCCGGTCATCTGGGAGAGGGCCAGTGAGCCCTCCAGTGGGGTCTCGCGCAGGTGGGGTCGCAGGCGGGTGTGGGCCTGCTGGATGGCCTTCGGCAAGCGAGAGACAAGCTCGTGAGCGTTCATGGTGGATGGTGCGCTCTGGTTGAGCGGGCCCAGGCTTTACTTTGAGGCTGCGCTGTCCTTCCGAGGAGCACGCAGTGCGACGAGGAATCTGGAGCCGCATGGGCATTGTGAATTTGGTGGACAGTACCTCATAAGGTTCCTCACTGCGCTGCGCTTCGTTCGGAGCGACACGCAACTTGTGTGACTAAGCCTTTACTGCTGCCATCGCCTGGTAGGTTTCGCGGATGGCCCCTGCCACTACCGAGAGCGCTTCGCGGAGCATTTCCTCGGGGATGTCCAGGGCGGGCAAAAAGCGGATGCAGTTGGTGTATAGCCCGGCCCGGATCAGAATTACGCCCCGCCGGGAGGCCAGCTTGATGGTCTCCATGGCGAACTCCTGCCAGGGCTCCTTGGTTCTGGGGTCTTTGACGAACTCGAGCACCATCATGGCCCCCACCCCGCGCACATCGCCCAGCACCGGAATTTCGGCTTTCAGCGGCTCAAAGGTCTCGCGCACAATGCGTTCGATGTGCTGGGCCCTGTCCAGGAAGCCGGGGGACTCGAGTATCTTCAGGGCTTCCAGGGCCGCCACGCAGGCCAGGGGGTTGCCGCCGTAGGTGCTGCCCACCCCGCCCACGTGCGGGGCGTCCAGAATCTCGGCCCGGCCCGTCACGGCGCTAATGGGCATCCCGGCCCCCAGGCTCTTGGCGCTAATGATCAGGTCGGGTACCACCCCGCTGTGCTCAATGGCCCAGAGCTTGCCGGTGCGGCCCGAGCCACTCTGAATTTCATCGGCAATCATCACCGCGCCCGTGGCGTCGCAGACCTCACGGATCTTACGCAAAAACTTGTGCGGTATGGGAATAAAGCCCCCCTCGCCGATGACCGGCTCAATCACGATGGCCGCCAGCGCCGAGGGGTCAATGTGGGCGGTCAGGGCGTTCTCGAGGTTCCAGCAGGCCCAGTCCACATACGCCTCGGGGGTCATGCCCTCGGGGGTGCGGTACAGGTTGGGCACCGGCAGGCGGTAGACCTCGGGGGCAAAAGGGCCAAAGCCCTTCTTGAAGAGGCCCCACTTGCTGGTCATGGCCATGGTCAGGTTGGTGCGCCCGTGGTAAGCCCCCTCGAAGACGATAATCCCGCTGCGCCCGGTGTAGCGGCGGGCGAACTTGACCGCATTCTCCACCGCCTCGGCCCCGCCGTTAGCCAGCAGGGTTTTTTTGGGAAAGTCGCCGGGGGTAAGCCGGTTCAGGGCCTCGCAGACGGCCACGTAGGGCTCGTAGTTGGCCACGATGCTGCACATGTGCAGCAGTTCATCGGCCTGGGCCTTGAGGGCCGCCACCACGCTACCGGGGGTGTGCCCCACGGCCAGCACCCCGATGCCGCCCGCCAGGTCAATAAGGGTATTGCCGTCCACGTCTTCGACCAGCGAGCCGTGGGCTTTCCTGACCGCAACGGGGTTGGCCTGGGCCAGCGCAGCGGTCACGGCGGCAGCCCGGCGCGATTGGAGTTCCTGGCTTTTGGGGCCGGGAATGGGTGTTTTGAGTTGGATGTAAGGCATGGGTTCCTCCAGGGGGAGGTCTGGGGTCTAGGGTCTGGGGCCGGCCATTACCGACCAACCGCAAAAAGGATGTACTGCTTGCAACACCAAACAGCCCCCTGCCCCGGAGGTGGAATGCACGCCTTTTGCACGTCCATCTGCCTTTAGCTTAGCAGACCATAAAGGGCGCTGAGAACCTCCTCCTCCCAGCGCGTATAGGCCGAATAAACGCCCCTGTGGGTGGTGGGGTCACAGCCCTGTCCACCCAGGATGTAGACGAGTGCGTGCTGTTCCTCTGGGTCGAAGAGCAGCCCGCTCAACAGGCCGTAGGCGTCGCCCAGGTGCCCATACCAGGGCCGCCCATGACCCCTCACCGGACAGTCCAAACCAGGGGTGTTGGTAAAGCGCCACACCCCCAACCCCCAACTGAGGGCCTGCCCCTCCATGGTATCGCCGTTGTGTTCGTCCCATGTCCACTGGGGTTGCAGCATCCGTTGTAGCGTGGCGGGTAGCAGGATGGGGGGTGCTTTCCCCATAAACAATAGCGCCATCTGGGCCAGCTCGAGGGCCGAAGCCCGGAGGCCCCCCTGCGGCGAGAAAAAAGTGGCGTTGGTGCCGGGCTGGTAGGTGCTCGAGTCCACCACCACCAAACAGTCGTCGGGCTTATCGGGGTTCTGGGTCATGGGGCCAGGGGGCACCACACCGCCATAGTCGTCTACCTGCGCCACCCAGGGGCCTGAAGGGTTCCACACCCCGTCTGCTTGCTTGCGGTACAGCACCGCCAGATTGCCGATCTGCGCCGGGGTGAAGCGGCCCACATTGAACCCACCCTGCATTCCCAGGGGCCTCAAAACCGTCTGCTCCATGAACAGGTCGAAGCGCTGGCCCGAGACGTACTCAATAAGCGTGCCCAGCACGCCTGTATTGAGGTTGGCGTACTGGGCGTAGGCGCCAGGGGCATGGCGGGGGTCAAAGTGTGCCTCGTCCTCAAAAAAGCGCCCCTCCGGTCTGAAGAAGTCTTGCAGGGTGTAGGGGCTGGGAATGGCGTACCGGCTGCCGTCCCGAATGGAAGAGGTGTGGCTGAGCAGATGCCGAACACGGATGGGCACCGCTGGAAAGGCCGGGTTCCGCAGGGTAAAGCCCAGGTACTCGCTTACGTCGGCGTCCAGGTCTATTGTGCCCTGCTCGACCAGCCGCATCACCCCCAGGGCCACCGCCAGTTTGGAGATGGAGGCCACCCGGAAGCGGGTCTGATTGTTCGCCGGGAGATGCTGGCCGGGGTCGGAGGGGTGAAGGTAGCGATGCCCGAACGACTCGGCATAGACGATTTCCCCGGCCCGGACGACCACAACCTGAAGGCTGGGAATGGCGCGTAGGGGGTCTTGGAGGAGCGCTTGTAGCAAGGTGGTTGGCTTCATGTGGGCAAAAAACAGGGGGTGCAATGTTGCACCCCTACAATACACCCGGTTTTAGCGGCTCTTTACCGCCGTCCAGACCTCGTCGTAGAGACGGGTCTCGCGCCCCAGGTCGAGGACGAACTCGAGCTTCGCCATGGTGGCGGCATCGGGGTAGATGGCCGGGTTCTTACGGTCGGCAGCATTGATGAAGGGCAGGGCGGCCTTGTTGGGGGTGGCGTAGCGGTTGAAGTTGGAGAGCTGGGC
>CAZIXH010000414.1:0-4056 GCA_964543055.1 uncultured bacterium | reverse complement strand
GCCAAAAGGTGCGGTCACCTGGGTAAAAATCAGCGAAAGCGTTTTCTCCTCGCTGAACACCGCCCAGTTGCGCCAGGCGAAAACCGCCATCAGGATAATCAGAACTAACAGAAAAACATTGCGCCCCCGCATCTCTAGCCTCGTAGGGGATTATATCTTTTCCTACAAAGTAAACCTGAGCCGTAACGGTACCTTGGCAAATATTCAACAGGGATTTCGCTTGTCGAAGATGCCAAAAACCACGCTCCATACAGCGTAACTGGATGTGCGTGGGTAGCAAAGGCATACAAGCCTCTCTTTCTGTTCCAGACTAATCTTTTTGTCTGTGTTACGTTTATAGCAGTCTATCCGTGATGATAGTGAGGGAATACGCCCTTTTGACCCGCCAGGCTGGGGCTTTGCAATTCGGGTAAGCCCTAGACCAGCACCGGGTCGGGCTCGTTGGCATCCTCGGTGAGCCGCAGGAAGAACTCCTCCAGATCGGTAGAGCCGTGCTGGTGCAGGAGCTCCTTGGGAGCGCCCAGCGCCAGCAGACGACCCCGGTGCACCAGGGCTACCCGGTCGGCAACCTGCTCGGCGAGGTGGAGCTGGTGGGTGGCGTACAGCACCGCCCGCCCGTCCTTGGAGTAGTCGTGGAGCAGGTCTTTGACCAGCCGGGTGGCGTGGGGGTCGAGGCCCACCATCGGCTCGTCCAGAATGAGCGCCTGCGGCGCGTGCAGCAGGCTCAGGGCCAGCGAGAGCTTTTGCCGCATACCGTGTGAATAGGTTTCGATTAGCGAGGAAGCAAAGCGGTCCAGGCGAAACTGCACCAGTAGCTCCTCGATGCGAGCCTCGGCTTTAGCTCTGGGGAGCCGGTACACCCCGGCGGCAAAGCGCAAAAGCTCGAGGCCCGACAGCTTGCCGTACAGATAAGGCCGGTCCGGCACATAGCCAAACTGGGCTTTGGCCCGCACCGGGTCTTTCCAGACGTCCACCCCGTTCACCAGCGCCCGGCCCCGGCTGGGCCGCAGCAACCCCACCAGCGCCTTGATGGTGGTGCTTTTGCCGGCCCCATTAGGCCCCAACAGGGCCAGGGTTTCTCCGGGGCGAACCTCGAGGTTCAGGCCATCCAGCGCCACAAACGGGCCGTACCGCTTGCTGAGGTCTTCGAGCAGGATCATCGCCACCCTTAAAGCCTAAGGCCGAAGGCTCAAAGCAACGGTGCAAAACCCGCTCTCGAGCCCCGGCCTGTGATGAAAAACTTACCTTAGCTCTTCCAGCGCCCGGCGCAGGATGGCGTCTTTGTTCAGGTCCACCTCGGCCTGGCCGCGCTCGGCGGGCAGGTTCACGGCAGGGCGGGGCTGGCTAAAGCTGAACTTGCCCTTGTCGTCGGCCCTGGTGGTGAAGGTCTGGCCGCCAATGCTGATGGTCACGTTTTCGCCCGGCTTGGCCCCGGTGCCCTCGAAGGCCACGGGTACCTCAAAGCGGGTATCCTTGACCTCGATATCGGGCTTGATACCCTGCTTATTGATGCCCCGCCGCTTGGGGGTAAGCCACTCGAAGGTGACCAGGGTCAGGTCACCGCCGTTGGCCAGGTCAATCACGTTCTGCCCCACGCCCTTGCCAAACGAAGTTTCCCCGATCACCTTAGCCCGCCCGGTGTCCTGCATGGCGCCCGCCACAATCTCCGAGGCCGAGGCCGAGTTACCGTTGATGAGCACCACCATCGGGCCGCTCCAGGTAACCTGTCCGTTGGCGTCGCAATAGAGCCGGGTTTCGTTGCGGGTGCGGGTGTACACGATGGGGCCCTCGCGGATGAAGGCCCGGGCCACCTGGCAGCCCTGATCCAGCAGGCCGCCCCCGTTATCGCGCAGGTCGAAGACCAGCTTTTGCACGCCCCGTTGCTTCATCTCGTTCAGGGCGGCATTGAGTTGCTCGATTACCCGCACGTTGCCAAAGGTTTCCAGGGCCACATAGCCCACGTTCCCCGGCAGCACCGTTTTTGAAACTGAGATAATTTCTACCCGCTGCCGAATCATCTCGAAGCGCAAAATGGTGTTGGTGCCATCACGGCGAACGCCAACCGTGACCTTGGTGTTCTGGGGGCCGCGAATCTTGGCCACGATTTCGTTGAGGTCGAGCTTGGTCATGTCCTCGCCGTTGACCTCGATAATCACATCACCAGCGCGAATTCCGGCGTTGAAGGCGGGCAGGCCCCGAATCACGCCCTGCACCCGTGCGCCCCCGCCGTTTTCGTTGGGGGCCAGGGTAGCGCCAATCCCAAAGAACTCGCCCTGCACGTCCTGGTTACGCAGGTTGGCCCGTTGGGGCGGAGAGTAGCTGGTAAACTCGTCGTCCAGGGCCCCGAGCATGCCCCGAATACCGCCCTCGAGCACCCGGTTGAGTTTGTCGGCCTCGAGGCGGTTCAGGTACTGGTTCTGGATAAGTTGATACGTCTGAATGACGGCTTGACCGTTGGGGTTGCGGTTGAAGGCTTCGGCGGCGCCCCCCGACAGCTGGGCATAGACCAGGGCAGCCAGAATGCCACCCACCACGATTAACCAGGCTCTGCGCTTCATGGATTCGTTCACCTACTGCAACAGTGTAGCGGCAATGGATGAGAGAGAAGTGTTCACTGGGGGACAAAGGGGAAGTGAACAGCCGAAAGCCAAAAGCTCAAAGCCAAAAGCTAAAGGCCAAAAGCTCAAAGTCGAAAGCATCGGGGCTTCGGCATTGTGACAAAAATCCTGCGAACTTGCAGGGGCCTGTAAGGTGGTGCTTTGTTGTACCCTGAATAAAGATGATTCACTTCCACCGGGTGACGCTCGAGTACCCCCGCACCCAGACCAAAGCCCTGTTTGACCTCAGCCTGGAAATTAAGAAAGGGGAGTTTGTGTTTTTGGTGGGGCACTCGGGAGCGGGCAAGTCCAGCCTGCTCAACCTGATTCTGAAGCGCCTCGAGCCCAGCTCGGGGGCGGTGTATTTTGCCGGAGAAAACCTCAAAGCCTTGCGCGGCGACCGCATTGCCTTGCATCGTCGCCGGATTGGAGTGGTGTTTCAGGATCACCGCCTCCTGAAGGAAATGACGGTGGAGGAGAACCTGCTGTTTACCTTGCGCGTGCTGGGAGTGCCCAAAGCTGAGTGGGATACCCGCACCACCCGGGTACTGCGTCAGGTGGGCATTGTCCACAAGAAGCGGGCCTACCCCGAAGAACTCTCGGTGGGGGAGGCCCAGCGGGTAGCGATTGCCCGGGCGCTGGTGGGCGACCCCCAGGTCTTGCTGGCCGATGAACCCACTGGCAACCTCGACCCGGCCAACGCGCTGGCAGTGCTGGAAATTTTCAAATCGGTGCATGCCCGGGGGGCTACCGTGCTGATGGCTACCCACTCCCGCGACCTGGTGGAGGCTTACCCGCAGCGGGTGGTGGTGCTCAAAGCCGGGCAGCTGGTGCGTGATGAGCGGGAGGGGAAGTATAGCCTGGTGTAGCGGGCATGGATTTGGACATATATCCCTCATTGGGTAGTGATAGTATAGGGACACCAGGCTAGAAGGGCATTTTGAAAGCCCAGACCGCAGTTTCGGGACTCCCAGACCCAGTGGAGGTTTCCGAGTAGCCTCCACCCCTCCCGAAACCCCGCCTGGAAACCCAACTCGGGCTGCGATTGGAGGGCGAGAATGAACGTCTATAAGCTGGTTGGTCGTCAAATCGAGATTACCGAGGCCCTCAAGAACTACCTGGACAAGAAGATGGCCCGGCTGGATCGCCACTTTGAAGATAGCGCAGAAGCTCGAGTGGTACTCTCGATGGCCCAGGGCCCGCGGGTTGAGCGCAAGGCCAAGGCCGAGATTCAAGTCAATGTGCCGGGGGGTATGGTGCGGGTGGAGGAGTCCGACCCCGACATGTATGCGGCCATAGACCGCTCGATTGACCGCCTCGAGTACCAGCTCAAGCGCTACAAGGAACGTCACTACCAGCGGACCCGCCAGCCGGTTCCTGAGCCCGTCATGATGGGGGCGGGTCAGCCTGAGCTCGAGGAAGAAGCCACCCCGCGCATTGTCCGTACCAAGCGCTTCAA
>CAZIXH010000413.1:0-6128 GCA_964543055.1 uncultured bacterium | reverse complement strand
CCGCCCCGGCCTACCTGATGCCATACACCCGGCTGTGGCTCACGCAGCATCGGCTTTGAAGGAGACCTTTATGGAATGGTGGAAAACCGCAAGCATCTATCAGATTTACCCGCGCAGCTTCCAGGACTCAAACGGCGACGGCATCGGCGACCTGCCGGGCATCCGCAAGCGCCTCGGCTACATCCGCGACCTGGGCTTCGATGCCATCTGGCTCTCGCCTTTTTACAAAAGTCCCATGAAGGACTTCGGCTACGACGTGGCCGACTACTGCGACGTAGACCCCATCTTCGGCACCCTGAAAGACTTCGACGGGCTGCTGGAAGACACCCACCGGCTGGGCCTGAAGGTGCTAATAGACTTTGTGCCCAACCACACCTCCGACCAGCACCCCTGGTTTTTGGCGTCGCGCTCATCGCGTGACAACCCCAAACGCGACTGGTACGTCTGGCGCGACCCGGCCCCGGACGGCGGCCCCCCTAACAACTGGCAGGCCTACTTCGGCGGGCCTTCCTGGACCTTCGACGAAAAAACCGGGCAGTACTACCTGCACCAGTTTTTGCCCGAGCAGCCCGACCTCAACTGGCGCAACCCCGAGGTACGCCAGGCCATGTACGAGGCCATGCGCTTCTGGCTGGACAAGGGCGTGGATGGCTTCCGCATTGATGTGATCTGGCTTCTGGTCGAAGACGCGCTCTTCCGCGACGAGCCCGACAACCCCCACTACAAACCCGGCGACATTGACCGCTTCCGCCACCTGCACATCTACCAGGAAGACCAGCCCGAGACCCGCGAGATTGTACAGGAGATGCGGGCGGTGCTGGACGAGTATCCGGGCCACCGGGTGATGGTGGGCGAAATCTACCTGCCCTACGAGCAGCTCATGCCCTACTACGGTACCAGAGAGAAGCCCGGCTGCCACCTGCCCTTCAACTTCCACCTGATTTTTAGGGGCCTCTCCAACTGGACCGCCGAGAACATTCGCAGCATAGTGGAGGAGTACGAGAAGAGCCTGCCGCCCTTTGCCACCCCCAACTGGGTGCTGGGCAACCACGACCAGCACCGCCTGGCCACCCGCATTGGGCACGCCCAGGCCCGCGTGGCCGCTATGCTCCTGTTTACCCTGCGGGGCTCGCCCACCTGGTACTACGGCGACGAAATCGGCATGGTGGATGGGCACATTCCCCCCGAAAAGGTACAGGACCCCGCCGCTTTGCGCCAGCGCGGGGCCGCCGGCGAGCACGGCCTGGACCCTGGCCGCGACCCCGAGCGTACCCCCATGCAGTGGACGCCCCACGCCTACGCCGGGTTCAGTACGGTGGAGCCCTGGCTGCCCATCCATGCCGACTACCCCGAGCGCAACGTAGAGGCCCAGGACGCCGACCCCTTCTCTATGCTGACCCTGGTTCGCACCCTGCTGCTGGTGCGGCGGAAGACCCCCGCCCTGCTCGGTGGGGCCTACCAGACCTACAAGGCCCCGGAGGGGGTGCTGGCCTACCTACGCGGGGGCGAGGTGCTGGTGGCGCTGAACTTTACCAGCGAGCCCAGAAGCGTGTCCACGCCCGGCGGGGAGATTTTGCTTTCCACCCACCTCGACCGCTACGGAAAGGTGGAGGGGGTGCTCGAGCTCCGGCCCAACGAGGGCGTGATTGTCAAACTATGACGCGCGTGCTCTTCGTTTGTATGGGCAACATCTGCCGCAGCCCCATGGCCGAGGGCATTTTGCGCCGCAAGCTGCGCGAGCGCGGGCTGGAAGGAGCGTTCGAGGTGGATTCGTGTGGCACCGGCGGCTGGCACGAGGGCGAACCCGCCGACCCCCGCACCGAGCAGGTTCTGGCCCGGTACAACGCCCTGTTCCCCCACACCGCCCGCCGGGTTCGCGCCGAGGATCTGGATTACTTTGACCATATTTTTGTGATGGACAAAGAAAACCTCTGGACCCTCGATCGCATGTTTCCCGCACACCGGGGCAAGGCCCGGCTGCTCCTGGATTTGAACGGCGGGGGCGAGGTGCCCGACCCCTACTACGGTGGCCTGGAGCAGTTCGAGCAGGTTTACCGGATGCTAGACGAGGCCCTCGAGGTGTTTTTGCAAACCCATGCACCCCGCTGAACTGCTGCGCCAGGCCCGGCTCAAGGAATACCCCCTCCAGCCCTTGCAGGGCGGCGATATGGGCCAGGTCTGGCGGGCCGGGCCCTACGTGGTCAAAACCCACCCCAGCCCGCCCGCCGGCCTGTTCCAAGCCGAGGCCCGCGGGCTTTTTGCCCTTTTCCAGGCAGGTATTCGCGTCCCCGAGGTGTACTGGGCCAGCAACGAGGGGCTGGTTATGGAATACCTGCCGCCGGGGGAGCCAGACTGGGAGAAACTGGCCCGAATGCTGGCCGGGCTGCACCGCCTGCGCCCCCCGGCCTATGGCTGGGATGACCGGGTCTTTCTGGGCCGGTTTGAGCTACCGAGCGGAACCCGGAACGACTGGCAAAGCTTCTGGCTCGAAAAGCGCATCCAGCCCCTTCTGGAAGCCACCTGGAACCAGTTGGGGCCGCTGGGGCCCCGGGTCGAAGCCCTGTTCAAGGAGCCCCTGCCCCAGGAAGGCCCGGCCCTGATCCACGGCGATCTGTGGCAGGGGAATGTGCTCCATGCCCAGGGGGGGCCGGCCCTGCTGGATCCCTCGGTCTGGTGGGGCGAACGGGCGGTTGACTTGGCCATGATGACCCTGTTCGGCGGCTTTCCGGCCCCATTCTGGAAGATCTACCGCGTGCTCTACCCCATTCCCCTCGAGGTTGAACTGGCCCTTCCGCGCTACCAGATCTACTATCTGCTGGTGCACGTGCATTTTTTTGGCTCGAGCTACCTGCCCCTGCTGTTACGCACCCTCGAGGCCGCCTCCTAGCACCTGGTTAGGCTTCACGTAACGATTTCTGGGTCAAATCCACCGCATATCTCCCCCAAAACCCCTATCCTCGAGGGTGTAGGCTACCCCTCAGGTGCGCCTTCCCGACGTCGCCTGCTACAATGCCGGATACTTTTTGAACCACCTGGGGGTAACCTGCGCCAGTCTGCAAATTGCCCCCAATCTGTTTTCTATGGATGGTACGTTCGAGCTGCTGGGCCCCATCGAAATCCTACAACTGCTCTCGCACGCCGGACATACGGGGGCGTTCAAGGTGCCGGGGGGGGAGGTGTACCTCGAGCGCGGCCAGCCCGTACACGCCCAGTACAGGGGCAAAACAGGCAAGGACGGGCTGCTAGAAATTCTGGCCCTGAGCGAAGGCAAGTTTCGCTACCTGAAGGGCGAGCGGGCCAAACAGTCGAGCTTACAGGGTTCGCTGGATAACTACCTGCTCGAGGCCATCCGCTTCCTGGATGCCCGCCTCGACCTGAGCCCCTTCGACCAGGTGCAGCTTACCGATGCCAACCGCACCACCCACCTCACCCTTTCGCCCGACGAGTTCGAGTTGCTCCGGCACCTGAGCAAGCCCATCAGCCTCTTTGACCTTGCGGCCATCAGCGGCCTTTCCAGTGATGTGGTTCAGCTCAACATAAGCCGGTTGGCCCGGCTGGGGCTGGTGCAGATCACCGCCCGCACCCCGCGCACGGTGCGCCTGGTAGTAGGCCGCCTGGAGGGCTCGAGCGCAGCCCGCCTCGATACCGATCTCCTCCGGGCCTGGCGCAGCCACTACGGCCCCTTCAGCCAGGTTGAAGTACGCACCGAAGAACGCATCCTGCAAATGCCCGTCGAGGCCAGAAGCAACGCCGGGCCACAACTGCTGCTCTCCTCCGATGCCCTGTTCTTCTACAACCTGCGGGTAGGGCAGGAAGTACTGGTCTGGCCGTCCTTGTAAGAGCGACCCTCACGAATTAAGCACGCTTCATACAGCGTTGTACGGATGCATGTACGGGCCGATTTATTGTGGCTCAGAACGACTTTTTCAAAACCTATGCTGAACACTGATGCGAGCAGCCGAACCAGGCGTTGCAACGTTCCTCCCCTACAGTGTAGGGGAGGCTAGGTGGGGTTGCTGACCTGAGCCCTCATGCTGCAAATCGCCTCAAGGCCTGCGCCATACCTTCCCTGCACAGCAGGGAGCAGGCTGTGCGGCGATCATTCGTTGAACGCAGGGTATTCTGATTTCTTCAGTGTGGTGTACGCAAAACCCCACAGTCATCCTCCAGTCATGCTCATCGGGATAACCTCTACCCATCGCAAACGAGCGATACAAGGAGGTACCGGTGAAACCACCCTTCCGCTTCAACCGACTGGCAGCCTGGGCCGCCGCGATGCTCTCGGCCCTGGGGCTGGCTGCCGCCGACCTGCGCATCTACAGCTATGGCTACAACCCCAACATGACGGTCAACGCCCCCAACGGGTTTAGCGTCACCCTGGAGAACGTTGGCCCCGACCCTGCCAGCAATGTGCGCCTCAAAACCACATTGCCCAGCGGAGCCGAGCTGATTCCCAGCACAGGGTGTACGCAGACAGGCGCAGAGGTGACCTGCACCCTGCCCGACCTGGCGGCGGGTCGAAGGGTCTCGCAGTGGGTGCGCTTCATTCCGCGCAGCGTAGCCAAGGTGCGGGTGGAGTTCGAGGTTCTGGGTAGCAACGACGACAACCCCACCAACAACCGCGCGGGTTACGACGCCAACGTTTTTCCGCAGAACGTCCTCGAGGTCAAAGCGGGCAGCGCCAACCCGGCCCCCCGCGAAGCCAGCAAAGGGCAAAAGAACCTGCCGGTCTTGCAGTTCACCCTCACCAACAAAACCGAGTTCCCCGCCATCTTCGACGATGTGGATCAAAAACCCCGCATTTACGTGAACCGCATCTTCTTGAAGGCATCGGGCACCGGCCACGACGCCAAAGATCTGACCGCCGTGCGGCTCTACGAAGACGCCAACGCCAACGGCAGGGTGGATGCCGGTGACCGGCTGGTGCAGACCCAGGTGTTTCCCATAGACGACGGCACCCTGATGCTGGAGGGGCCCAACCTGTACCCGGACTCGCCCGAATCCCGGCAGGTCACCTACCTGGTCACCTACGACCTCGACGACCAGGTACGCCCGGGAACCCTCGGCGCCCTGGCCGCAGGCATGGGGCTGTGCCTCCTGGCCCTGGGGTTCCTGGCCGGGGGCCCGGCCCAGCGGCGCAGGCGGCCCCTCTGGTGGCTGATGGGGCTAACCGTCCTGGCACTGGCGGCCTGCACCCAGCCGGCCCCCTCCCAGCCCGAGCCCACGGCGTTCACCTACGGCCTGAAGGTCACCGTGGTGGAAACCGACAGCGCCTCCGACCTGCTAGAAGGCACCTTGCCCATCAGCGGGGCAACCCTGACGGTAGCCCGGTAAAACAAGACCCAGGAGCCTGAATGGCCCCTGGGCTGGGGACTTTCTTAGCTTTTCTTGCCCAGGCGTTCCTGCGCGGCCTTGGCCAGTTCCTCGGCTTTGGCCCTGGCCTGTTCGGCGGCGTGCTGGGCCTGTTCGCTCAGGTGCTTGAGCTGGTCGGGCACCCCATCGCCGTCTTTGTCCAGGTTGGCTTTGAGCTCATCGAACTTGGCTTTGGCCTGTTCGGTGGCTTGTTTGGCCTGGTTCATGACCCCCTCGAGCTGATCCGGTACCCCGTCGCCGTCCTTATCGAGGTTGGCCTTCACTTCATTGAATTTGCTTTCGGCCTGCTTGAGAGCGTTCTCCGCCGCTTCGCGGGCCTTGTTGGCCAGTTCTTTGAAATCCATATGGTCTCCCTCCGCTCCCAATCCTAGCACCCCGGTGTGACGGGGGTGTGAAAGCAAAGGGTCGGACGTCCCAGGTCACGGGTCGCAGGCCCGATCGTCGTTTCATTCCGGATTCAAAAGTCAGTTGACAACGCCAAAAGTTCCGGAGGCTGTCTTTTTGAATCCTTGAGCACCCTCTCTAGCGGTCGGCGAAAAAGCGTCTTCTGCTCCAAGAGGCGGTATCGCCCTCCGCTACTTGGACAAGTTCGGTCGGGTTGGTTCGTCCCCGCTCGGCAACGAATCAAGCGAATCTGGTATCAAGCATCCACCCAGTTTTTGGCCCGCTCCACGGCCTTCTTCCAGCCGCCATACAAGCGCTCCCGCTCCGCCTGCGGCATGGCGGGCTCGAAGCGCTTCTGCACCGCCCAGCTC
>CAZIXH010000412.1:0-2503 GCA_964543055.1 uncultured bacterium | reverse complement strand
CCAGGGTGGCTATGCCTGCTTCGTCGAATCCCAGACAATCCGGGTAGCTAAGTGTAAACCGGTTCGATCCTACATAGTCAGCCAGCAATTTCCCACTATTACCCCCCGGAGTAGAGACAAGTGGAAAGCGAGTAGGAATCGTTAGGGGTAGACCATTGGGCAAGCGATTGGTTACATCTACATTGACTTCATATTCATACATATAAAGTACCCACTTGTCGTCATTGGGCACGCTACGCTCAGGGATTTCAGAGGTGGGGGTGCGATTTGTAACCCAGCCGCGATTCATAGCGTAAATCATCACGAACAGAAACTCACCATTGCTGGGGTTTTTGGGTCGCAGCATGGCCACCGCTGGATGCGTACCAATCGTCCAGACATTGGTGTTGGTGACAGGGTTGCGCACTGTATAGCTACTAAGGGTATTTAGGGTAATTACTGTACCAGGCGGATAGACAAAGCTGGCTGCGGACAGGTAATCGCTGATCAGGTTACCCGCGTTGCGCAGGTCCTCGGTGAGGAGCTGGGAGTTCTGCACAAAACGCAGGCTATCGCTGCTGCTGCGCAGTCCGGCGGCAATCAGGCCCAGGATGGCCACGCTAATGACGGCAGCGATCAGCATTTCAATGAGGGTAATGCCTGTTCTACGCATAGAACCTTTACAAGGGAGGCAGGGCTACCTCGGTGGAGAAGCGGTAGGAGCGGTTTTGCGGGCCGGTGAACTGAAGGGTGATCCGACGCAGCACCACCTGGGTTCCGATGGTCTGAACCGTGGCAAGGCTGGCCGAGGGGTTGCTAAAGCCGCTGGGCGGCGATACCGAGGGCAGCACGGCGGCGTTGAAGGCTGCCTTGGTGGACCAACTGGCCCGCACATTGTCGAAGTAGCTTCGGGCAAAAGCCTGGGCCTGGGTATCAATCTGGGCGTTGCGGGTGAGGGTGAAGGTCGAGCCAAAGTAGGTCAGGATCAAAATTGTCAGTGAGAGGATGGCCAGTGCCACCATCACTTCCACAAATGAGAAGCCACTACGGCGCACGAACCACCACCTTTCCGGTTCTACCAACGACATTGACATTGAGCACCCGGTTGCCAGGCCCTCGCAGGACATAGCTGCCATTGGCCCCACTGTTCACGATGCCATAGGGGGCATCGAACCGAACAGTGCCGCCGCCCGAGGGTACGCTCTGAAAAACCACCCCTGGGGGCAGCGATTTACTCGGGAGCGATGCCAGATCGCTGGTTCGGCCCACCCGGTAGGTATTGGAGTTGGCGCTGGCCTGAAAGGAAAAGTTGACCGACTGCCGCCGGGCCTGCTGGCGAATGTTGAGCAGCTCGGTAGCCACCTGCGTAGCCGCCTCGCGGATGGCCAGGCTCTGCTGATAGGAGCGCAGCGAAACAAAGCCTACCCCCAGCAGGATGCCGAGCACAGCCAGCACAATCAGAAACTCCACCAGGCTGATGCCGCTCGAAGAGGGTCTTTTCACTGCCCCACCACTTCCCATATACCCCGGCTAAGCTGGGCCTGTTGCCCGGTAGCGATACGCGGACGCAAACGGTTGTCGTGGTAGATGGTCAGGCCCGAGGTGCCGTCTCCGGGGCCGGGTACAAAGATGCCGGTATCGGCAGCAACCAGCCCACCCCGCAGATCCCAGCGTCCATTCAGCTTGGAGTATTTACGCTGCGAAAGGCCAAAAATGGCGTTGGCCGAGTAGAGCAGCCCGTCGGTGCGCAGGGGGCCGGTACCTCGAGCGTTCATGGAGTTGGCCCAGAGGTTCTTGAGGACGGCATTGTTGAAGGTAGCCGAGGTTGCCTCGTAGCGAGCCGCCCTCGAGAGGATGCTGCTGGCCTGAGCAGCGGTTAAGGTGACGGTGTTTAGTGTATCGTCGCCCCGGCAGAAGGAAACTCGGGCCCCCCCGCGGATGGTGCTGTAGTTGGCGTAGTTTTGGGGGTCGTGGCTACAACCCGTAGAGAAGTAAATCTGGTTTTCGCCAAAGGTATAGAGGCGGGGGCGGTAGTTGCTATCGCGCAGGTAGCGCTGTAGCTCGCGGCGGTTGAAGTTGGCGATCTCGGTCAGGGCCAGGTTAGGCCGTTGGCTTTGAACCCGGCGATTATCCCAGGGTTGAAAACGGAGTTGGGAACAGGCTTGGTCGGTGGGGTTGGCCTGGCAAAAGGTCATGGTTTGTTGATTGCGGCTGGTGCTGAGCATGTCCACGTTATCGCGGGTGGGGTCGTTGAGCCAGGTATCAATGGTCATGTAGTCGCCCACCACGGCATTCCCACCCGTAATCAGGTTGAGTTGGGGCAGGCGGCTGGGGGTGCTGTAATCGCAGGCCGCCAGGGTGCTTCCGGTCCCGCAGTCGTAGGTCGGGTCGCCCATCACGTAGAGGTTGCCACGGGCCAGGATGGTGCCATTGCCGCGCACGCGCCCCCGAATCACCACATCCCCATTGATGAAAACCGTACCGCCCAGGGTGATGGGCGTCACGGAGCCGTCCAGAATCACAT
>CAZIXH010000411.1:0-6406 GCA_964543055.1 uncultured bacterium | reverse complement strand
TCCAGGCGCTCGCGCTTGCGCGAGAACACCCCGCCCGTCAGGCCATATCGGGTGCCGTTGGCCACCTCGAGCGCGGTGTCGAAGTCGGGCACGCGAATCACCGAGAGCACCGGGCCAAAGATTTCTTCCTGGGCGATGCGGGCATCGGGAGAAACCCGCTCGAACACGGTGGGCGCGATAAAAAATCCACTGCCCTCGAGCTTGCGCCCCCCCAGGGCCAGCCGGCCCTCTTGCTGCCCTATCTCGATGTAGGACAGCACGGTTTTTTCCTGCTGGGCGCTGGCTACCGGCCCCATATCGGGGTTCTCCTCGGCGGGGCCTACAATCAGGCCCTCGGTGCGGTGCAGAATCTGCTCCATCAGGAGGTCGTGTACGGCATCCACCACAATCAACCTCGAGGCCGCCGAGCACTTCTGCCCCTGGAAACCATAGGCACTCTGCACCGTGGCCTGGGCTGCCGCGGCAATGTCGGCGGTCTCGTCCACAATCAGGCCGTCCTTGCCCCCCAGCTCCAGGAAGGCCCGCTTGAGCCAGATCTGCCCCGGCGAGAGCCGGGCCGCGCTCTCGTGGATGCGGAGGCCGACCTCGAGGGAGCCGGTAAAGTTGACAAAGCGGGTGCGGGGGTGCTGCACCAGATAGGCCCCCACTTCGCTGCCCGACCCCGGCAGATAGTTAGCCACTCCTGCGGGCAGACCGGCCTCTTCCAGAATTTCAAAGAGCTTGGCCGCAATTACCACGGTGTCTTCGGCGGGTTTGGAGACCACGCAGTTGCCCACCGCAATGGGGGCCACGGTCATGCCGGTCAGGATGGCCAGGGGGAAGTTCCAGGGGGCAATCACCACCCCCACCCCCAGCGGGATGTAGAAGGCCTCGTTGTCCTCACCCGGATAGGGCACCACCGGGGCGCCGTCTTTGTACTTGAGGGCCGAGATGGCGTAGTAGCGAATAAAGTCGATGGCCTCGGCCACATCGGCGGCGGCCTCTACCCAGTTTTTGCCAATCTCGTAGACCAGCCAGGCCTCGAGCTCGCGCTGGCGGCGCTTCATGATCTGGGCTGCTTTGAGCAAGACCCGGCTGCGGTGCTCCTGGGGCCAGTCTTTCCAGCTCTGGAAGGCGCGCCAGGCCGCATCGAGCGCGGCATCGGCCTCGGCAATACCGGCCTTGGCGCTCACCCCAATCACCTCCGCAGGGTTGGAGGGGTTGGTGGAGGGGATGGTGGCCTGGGTATGTACCTTCTCACCGCCAATAATGAGGGGGTAGTGGCGGCCAAACTGGGCCCGTACCTCGGTCAGGGCTTTGCGCATGGCCTCAAAGGCCTCGGGGCTCTGGAAGGTTTCGATGGGTTCGGGACGGTAGGGTTCGGGGGTCATACAAGCTCCTTTCGTTGATGCCTTTCACTCAAGACTTTTGCTTCACACCATGCACCACATGTCCGGCCTGCTCGAGGGCCGCCACAGCCCGCTTTAGCTGGTGGCCTTTGAGCAGCACATAGTCGGTGTTGAAGGTCGAGACCGCAAAAATGCCAACCCCCGCTTGTGCCAGCGGGTTCAGCACCGAAGCCAGAATTCCGGTGAGGGCGAAATCAAAGGGGCCGGCCAGAGAAAGGCAGCGCCAGTCGCGCTCGGCTTTGACCTCGGGGGGTACGCGGTTCTGCAGGCAAACCACGCTCAGCTCCTCGTCGCTGTGGCTGATGCTCACAAAGCCCTCGCCCAGCGCCCAGGCCGGGATGGAGGCGTTAGCCGCAAGCTGGCAGACCGCATACAGGCCTTCCAGCAGGTGCAAATCCAGTTTGGCTGCCATATCTATCCCTGAATCAGGCTCCGGGCCACAAACAGGAGGTTCTCGGGCCTTTCGGCGATGCGGCGCGAGAAGTAGGGGTACCAGTCGGTGCCGTAGGGGACGTACGCCCGCACGGTGTAGCCCTCGGCGGCCAGTTTTTTCTGCTCATCGCGGCGCACCCCGTAGAGCAGTTGGAACTCGAAGCGGTCACGCCCGATGCCTCTCTCGGCTGTCCAGCGCTTCATCTCCTCGAGGATGTAGGGGTCGTGGCTGGCAATGGCGGTATAGAGGCCGTTTTCAAGGGCTTTCTTGCACAACACCACAAACTGGGCATCCACCATGCGCTTGTCCTGGAAAGCCACCTCGGGGGGTTCTTTGTAAGCGCCCTTCACGATACGTACCGGGGTCTGGAGGGGTATGAGGTCTTGCAGGTCTTGCTCGGTGCGTTTGAGGTAGCTTTGCAGCACCACCCCGGTGTTGTTGAAACCGGCCTCGCGCAAACGCTTGTAGAGCCGCAGCGTGGCCTCTACCCGGGGGCTATCTTCCATGTCAATCCGCACGAAGCAGTCGGCCTTCTGTGCCTCGGTCAGAATCTCGTGCATCAGGGAGAAAGCCAGGTCTTCGGAGAGATCGAGCCCCAGTTGGGTGAGCTTGAGGGCCACATACCTGGGATAGGGCAACGCCCCAAAGGCGGCTACCAGGCGAAGAATCTCGCTCTGGAATTTTCGCGCTTCGGCTTCGGAAGTGACCATCTCCCCCAGCAAATCCAGGATGGCATGTATCTGGTCGCGCTCGAGGGCCTCTACCGCCCGCAGGGCTTCCTCCAGGGTATCGCCCGCAATGAAGCGGCGGGCAAAGTTGCGCCCCCGGGTCAGCACCAGGTTTTTGACGCTTCTGTTCTGGGCAATCGCCAGCACAAACGAACGATAGCTTTGATTGAAATCCATAGACACTCCTCTACTGCCAGACCTGCTCCCGAAGGCTTTGCATCACCAGGTCGCGGAAGTAGTACACGTGCACCCGTGCCGCCTCGGCGGCTTGTTGGGGGTTGTGGGCCTTGATGGCCGACAGAATGGCCTGATGTTGCCGACGGGTTTTGGGGTGTTGGGAGAGGGTGCGCTGGAAGGAGCGAATCAGGGTCAGGCTCGAGCGCAGGTCGGCATAAATCCGGGCCAACGTTTTGTTGTGGGCTGCCTCGACCAGCGCCGTGTGAAAGTCGAAGTCTACCTGCATCTGCTGGTTGTAGTCGTCTTTGGGCAGCGCATCCAGGGCTTTCAGAAGCCGCTCCAGGTTATCCAGTTCTGCTGGGGTAGCATTGCGGGCCGCCAAAGCCGCCGCCTCGCCCTCGAGCAAGGCCCGCACATCGTAGACCTCGCGCACTTCGTTAGCCGACAAAACGCGAACCCGCGCCCCCTTGTTCGGCAGTAGCTCCACCAGGCCCTCCTGCGACAAACGCTGCAAGGCTTCCCGCACAGGGGTACGGCTAACGCCGAGTTCCTGGGCTAACCCCGGCTCAGAGATGCGCGTCCCCGGCAGCAAGGAACCGCCCAGAATGGCCCCCCGCAGGTGCGCGTAGGCCGCCTCCCGCACCGAGTGGGGTCGTTGGAAGTGGGTCATAAAGTGTATACAGTATACACCTCTGGGGTAGCCGGGTCAAATCAACAAGACGGCCCGAAGGCCGTCTTGATCCATTGCGGGCAGATTATGTCAGTAGTTGGCGAAGCGCCTCGACCTTATCGGTGTTTTCCCAGGGGAAGCCTTCGCGGCCAAAGTGGCCGTAGGCCGAGGTGGGGGTGTAGATGGGGCGGCGCAGGTTGAGGTTTTCGATAATGGCCCTGGGGCGGGCATCGAAGACTTTCTGGGCGGCTTCGGTCAGCTTTTCATCGGGCACAATACCCGTGCCAAAGGTCTCCACCCGCATTCCCACCGGGCGGGCTTTGCCAATGGCGTAGGCCAGCTCGATGAGCGCCCGTTTGGCTAGCCCGGCGGCCACGATGTTCTTGGCGATGTAGCGGGCATAGTAGGCTGCCGAGCGGTCTACCTTGGTGGGGTCTTTGCCGCTGAAGGCTCCCCCGCCGTGGGGCACGGCACCCCCGTAGGTATCCACGATAATCTTGCGCCCGGTAAGGCCGGTGTCGCCGTGCGGCCCGCCAATCACAAACTTGCCCGAGGGGTTTACCAGGTACTGGGTTTCCTTGCTCAGGTACTGCTCCGGAATGGCCTTTTCGATAACCAGGGTGCGGATGTCGTGCTGAATCTGGTCGGCCTCGACCTCTTCGGAGTGCTGGGTGGAGACCAGCGCCGTCCCCACGTAGAGCGGCGTCTGACCCTCATAGACCACGGTCACCTGGGCCTTGCCATCGGGGCGCAGGTAAGGGATCTCGCCAGTCTTGCGGGCTTCGGCCAGGCGGCGGGTGAGCCGGTGAGCGAGCGAGATGGGCAGCGGCATCAGCTCAGGGGTTTCGTCGGTGGCGTAGCCAAACATCAGGCCCTGATCGCCTGCGCCTACCTGATCGAACGGGTCGCGCGAGCCCAATACCCGCCACTCCCAGGACTCGTTGACCCCAACGGCAATGTCGGGCGACTGCTCGTCTATGGCGGTAAGCACCGCACAGGTGTCACCATCGAAGCCGTATTTGGCCCGGGTATAGCCCACCTCGAGCACGGTCTGACGCACCAGGCGGGGGATGTCCACATAGCTCTCGGTGGTAATCTCGCCCGCTACCATCACCAGACCCGTGGTCACCAGGGTTTCGCAGGCCACCCTGGCCCTGGCATCCTCGGCCAGAATAGCATCCA
Organism: uncultured bacterium; assembly: GCA_964543055.1. Taxonomy (GTDB): domain Bacteria; phylum Deinococcota; class Deinococci; order Deinococcales; family Thermaceae; genus Meiothermus. The sequence goes on along the minus strand of CAZIXH010000411.1, from coordinate 1,828 downwards.
GCACCGCATCGGAAATGCGGTCGGCCAGCTTGTCGGGGTGCCCTTCCGTCACCGATTCCGAAGTTACCAGTCGTTGCAACTTTATCCTCCTGTAGCACGCAGTAAAGCCGCGTCAACCGACCAAGTATAGCACCCCCATGACCAGTTCGTTCCACGGAAGCCTGAACTCGAGCGCCTCAGCGTAGATGAGCATGCAAAACGCCGTTATCGCACCCTTGCCCGAGGTGGCCGCCCATCCACGCGGCCTCCGCTATGTGCAGGACAAAGCTTTATTTGAGCCAGATGGCTCAAAATATGTGAAGAGCACTCTATTGCCCACGATTACAGGGAATGCAACCCTGGGCTCTCGCAGCCCTTCTGGATTGCCTCGGCAGCCCGCCCGAGCTACTTTCGGGTTCGCACCTGCTCGCTAATCAGGGCGATGAATTCCTGCACGATGCGAGCATCGAGGGTATCGCCTGCTTGTTTGCGTAGCTCACGCAAGGCGTCTTGCTGGCTCCAGGCGGCCTTGTAGGGGCGTGACTGAAGCAGGGCATCGTACACGTCCACTACGGCAAAAAGGCGGGCCTCGAGGGGAATCTCATCCCCGGTCAGACCAAAGGGATAGCCGGAGCCATCTACCCGCTCGTGGTGGTAGCGCACAATGTTACGGGCTGTCTGGGACAAAAAACCCAGGTTTTCCAGCATGCCAAACCCAATATCGCAGTGGCTTTGCATGATGCGCCATTCGGCATCGGTGAGGGTGCCGGGTTTGAGCAAAATCGAGTCCGGAATGGCCAGCTTCCCCAGGTCGTGCAGGTAGGCCCCCATGCGCAACCCTTCAATATCGGGAAAGCCCAGGCGCTGCCCCAGGGCTTCGCTCAGGGCCACTACCCGGTCGGTATGACCTTTGGTCTCGAGGTCGCGCAACTCCAGACCCAAGCCCAACGAACGCAGCGCATCTTCGCGGGTTCGGGTGATCTCCTCAAGGTGGACAACCCGCTCCAGAGCACGCTCAAGGCGCCGGGCTACCGCCTCGAGCAAGGAGATATGCTCCTCCGTTATAGAGGCTTTGTAATCAAAGCTGGCCAGGGTAAGAGCGCCATAGGGCATCCCCCGCAAGTAGAGGGGGGCGGTCAGGAGCGTCCGCAGGTTGTGGGCTTTCAGGGTGGGCCAGGCTCCATCCCAGGTCTGGTAATCGTCAATGTACTGGGCAGTTCCCAAAGACAGCGCAAGGCCCATGAAGCCCCTGCCAAGCTCCACGGGAAGGGTCGTGAAGTGCTGAAGCCGGACCTCGCCCGGCTGCTCATAACCCAGCACCAGCCGCATCACCCCCGTACCTTCGTTTGAATCCTGCAACTCCAATCGGTAAAAACCCCCGGCGCTCAAGTTGGTGAGATCCAGCAGGGTTTGCAGGGCCCGCCGGGCCATGTGGGGAGGGTCATCGAGGGTCTCGAGTTCTGCCGACATCTGCACCAGCCGGCGATACCGCTCGGTTTCGCGGTTGGCTTGCTCGAGGGCTTGCAAGCGCGAGAGCATTACCCCGGCCACCTTGGCCAGGGCCTCCAGGGCATAGCGATCCTGCGGCCTCAGTACGCCACCCGCCCCCGCCGTATCCACCGAGAGCACCCCCACGATCCGTCCTTCGGGGTCGCCCAGCGGTACCCCCAGGTAGGAAGCCTTAACCCGGTTCCCAGAAGTAAAAACGGCCTGGGTTTCGGGTGAGACATCGGGAAGGTATAAAGTACTGAGCCGTTCCAGTACCTGCCAGGCCAGGCCCTGACCCCGCACATGCCGCGAGCCGACGGCCAGCCCTACCGCATGGCCTGCTACTGCCACTACCTCGCGG
>CAZIXH010000410.1:0-5303 GCA_964543055.1 uncultured bacterium | reverse complement strand
GGGTGGGTCGTCGGCGGCGGCAGGGGTGTATAAGAGACAGGGGCAAGGGGTGGCGGCCGCGAGCGTGGTGATTATTGGGGGGGGCATCGTGGGCACCAATGCCGCCAAAATTGCCCTGGGTATGGGCGCTCAGGTGACCATCCTGGACGTGAGCAAAGCCCGGATGCAGTACCTGGACGATGTGTTTGGGGGGCGGGTCATTACCCTTTCTTCTACCGAAGCCAATATCGCCGCCTCCATCCGGCACGCCGACCTGTTGATCGGGGCGGTGCTGATTCCTGGGGCCAAGGCCCCCAAACTGGTCACCCGCGAGATGCTCTCCACCATGAAAGAGGCCTCGGTGATAGTGGACGTGGCGGTAGACCAGGGCGGTTGTGTGGAGACCATTCACCCCACCACCCACGCCGACCCCACCTATGTGGTGGACGGGGTGGTGCACTATGGCGTGGCCAACATGCCGGGGGCGGTGCCGCGCACCTCTACCTTTGCCCTCACCAACCAGACCCTGCCCTACCTGCTCAAACTAGCCGAGAAGGGGCTGGATGCCCTCCACGACGACCCCGCCCTGATGCTGGGCCTCAATACCCACCAGGGCAAGCTGACCTGCCTGGGGGTAGCGGAAGCCTTCGGGTTGCCCTACACCGAGCCCAGGGCAGTCTTGTAGTGCTTCTGGAGTGTGCTTTGTGAGTGCCCTTTCCTCTGGGAATGCGGGTTCTTAATAAAATGCGCTCTGGAGCCAGCCCCAACCCGGAACATCCCGGGCGCTTGCTGTACTCTGGGTGGGATAAAGCCTATGCGCTGGCGAGGGTGGTTTCTAGTGTGGGTGCTGGCGGGCCTGGGCCCGCCCGCCCTGGCGCAGGGTGTACCCTGGCTGCCCGGTGAACGCCTGGTTTACAACGTAACCTGGCAGGGGCTCGGGGTAGGTCGGCTCTACCTCAATGCTGATCCCATTGAGGGGGGCTGGCGCTTTCGCCTGAAACTCGAGACCACCGGACTCGCGCAGGCGGTAGGCTATGGCCTCGAGTCGGAGAGCCAGGTTGGTTACGACCTCTTTACCGACCGCTTCTGGCAAATTCTGACCGAGCCCCTCAAGGGCACTACCCGACTCTATTTCGAGCGCCAGGAGAACAACGGCTCCCGGGCCAGGGTGGTCTATCCTGACGGCAAGCAGTCGGGCTGGAGTAGCGCCAGCGAAGAGGTGATGGATCAGGTCTCGCTCATCTATTATCTGCGGGTTCGTCCCGAAACCCGCCTGATTCGTGCGGTGGACTACCCCAAACTGACCGAGGGCCGACTGGAGGTGCTGCCTGGCAGCAATGGCCTGGTGGGCTACCGCTTTGCCCGCGAAGACCTGCTGGTGGAGGTCTGGTATCGCCAGGATGCCCGCCGTACCCCGGTTCGCATCATCTTTGGGCGCGACTTTGGCCGACTGGAGGCTACCCTGGTCGAAAATTCCAACGGGCGCTAGGCCCGCAAAAGGCTCTCATCTGGCGTTTTGTGAAAGCTTGGAAACTGGGTTGGGGTGCGTTATAGTTGCGCCATAGGTATTCAACCAACCCCAGCGCAATGACGCTGAGTCCAGGGCGATGTGTGGGGTTGAACCAATCTGGAGGCTTATCTTGAAAGGGAACATAACCGTAACCGAGAGTGCGCTGGCGGCAATCCTGGGTCTGGCCGCGCACGAAGTGCCGGGGGTGATTGGGATGAGCCCTGCCGGTATCCGCGAATCCATTAGCCGTATCCTGGGCCGGAGCGAGGCCAGCGAAGGGGTGGTGGTCAAGCCCGACCCGAACGCTCCCGGCAAATACCAGGCCGACCTGTATGTGGTGGTGGCTTTTGGTGCGCGCATCCCGACGGTGGTGGACAGCATTGGGGAGCGGGTAAACTGGGCGGCCAAAAGCCTGGCGGGAGTCGAGCTTTCTACCGTGCGGATTCACGTGGTGGGGGTGAGCCGTGGCTGAGGCTCTATCGCCTGCCGAACTTGCCAGGGCCTTCCGCTATGCGACCGATTGGTTTGCGGTCTATGTCGAGGAGACCAACGCCCTGAACGTGTATCCGGTGCCGGATGGCGACACCGGTACCAACATGCACCTTACGCTGCAATCGGTACGGCGGGAGCTGGATCTGGCCGACACTAGCAAGATGAGCGATGTGGCGCGGGCCATCAGCTATGGCTCGCTGCTGGGTGCGCGGGGAAACTCGGGGGTGATTACCTCGCAAATCCTCAAGGGTTTTGCCGAGACCATCAAAGAAGCCAGTGCGGTTTCGCCCGAGCTGCTGGCCAGGGCCCTCGAGGAGGGCTCCCGCATGGGCTATAAGGCGGTGATGAAGCCCGTAGAGGGCACCATCCTGACGGTCTCGCGGGGGGTGGCCGAGGGTGCGCGGCAGGCCGTGGAGGAAGGCGCTACGAGCCTCGAGGCGGTTCTCCAGGGGGCTTTGCGGCGTGGCCGCGAGGCCTCTGACCGTACCCCCGAGCTGCTGCCGGTGCTCAAGCAGGCCGGGGTGGTGGACGCGGGGGCGTGGGTTTGTTGCGTTTTGTGGAGGGCCTCTAGGGCTACCTAAAGGGCCTGCCGTTGCCCGAACCCCCCAAAATCGAGAAGTATGCCCAAACCGCCTTCGAGGAGGAGGAGTTCGGTTACTGCACCGAGTTTCTAATGGAAGGGGTGGCCGAGCCGGTGGAGAAAATCCGCGAGGCGGTGTCGTCCTTTGGCGACTCCTTGCTGGTGGTCGGGGCCGAGGGCTACGTCAAGGGCCATATCCACACCAACGACCCCGACGGCCTGCTGGCCAGCGTGGCCCGCTACGGCAAGATGGTGCGTACCAAGGTCGAGGACATGTCGCAGCAGCACACCGAGATTCTCTCCATGGCCGGGGCTGCCGACGAGGCCCCCCCGCCTACGGGCCTGGTGGTGGTGGCCAACGGCTGGGGACTGGTCAAGGCTTTCCGGGGCTTCGGGGCCCGCATTGTGGCCGGGGGCCAGACCGCCAACCCCAGCGTGCAGGACATCCTGGATGCCATCAAGAGCCTCCCCAACCCCGAGGTGATTGTGCTGCCCAACAACGGCAACGTGATTATGTCGGCCCAGCAGGCGGCAGGCCTGGCCGAGGGCAAGACCGTACACGTGATCCCGACCCGCACCATGGGCCAGGGGCTGGCCGCCAGCGTGCTCTACCAGGCCGAGCTGCCCTCGAGCGAACTCCTGCCCGAGATGGAAGAAGCCTCCAGGAGAGCGGTCACCCTGGAGGTCACCCGGGCCAGCCGCAGCGTGGAGATTGGCGGGGTGAGCGTGACCGAGGGCCAGCCCATTGGCCTGCGCGACGACAAACTGGCCCTGGCCGCTAACACCCCCGAGGAGGCCCTGTTCAACATGATTCAACTGGCCTCCCAGGAGGGCGAGTACGAGATACTGACCATTTTCCACGGCCCCACCGTCACAAAAGACACCCTGGACACCCTGACGGCCCGGATTGCCCAGGCCATGCCCGACCTCAGCCTTGAGATTCACCCTGGCGGCCCAGACCTCTACGATTACCTTGCTGTGCTGGAATAACTCGAGCCCCGTAATCCGGAACCCGGTCGTTGGTTCAAATCCGACAATACGTTTCGGCCCAGCGTTACTTTTGTACGCCATGGGCGTAATGCAAGCCTTTGTTTATTTTCCGCATAAAGCCCGTCCTGAATGGGATAAATTTGGTATACCACTTCATAAACTATGTCAGGGAGCCGTCATGGCTCAGATGAGAAACCTCAAGAAACCCTTTAGGTTGGACTCATAAAGTGAAACTGCGGGAAAATCCCGTCTGACAAGCAAAAGCGAAAAGAAGTTGGTCTGGTTCCAACCAAACCCCCCAAATAAATGAGAGGTGTGACGCTGATTTCTAAGGGAACCTGAGAACTGCCCCCCTACCCTCGAGGAGGTATGGAACGATTATTCCGCCTCCGCATTCCGAGTCTGATCCTGCTATTGGCAGTGTTGGGATTGGGCTGGGCCCAGGCCCCCAGGGCGATGACCCTCAAGGCCACGGCCTACACCTCCTCGGTGCGGGAAACCGACAGCACCCCCTTCATCACCGCTACCGGGGCCCGCACCCGCATCGGCATCATTGCGGTGAGCCGGGATATGCTGCGTGAGCTGCCCTATGGCTCTAAGGTGATGCTCGAGGACCTGGGCACCCCGGCAGGGGTGGGCAAAGGGCGCTTCAACTACCTCTTCAAAGACCGGGTTTTTGTCGTAGAGGACACCATGCACCCCCGTAAGCGGGAGCGGCTGGATGTGTGGTTGCCGGACCGCAGCACTGCCATCCGCTTTGGGGTGCGCAATGTCCGGGTGACCGTGATCCAGCGAGGGCGGGGGTAGAGTAGTCTAGGGTCAAGGGGCCAGAGCCTAGGGCCAAGAATCACTGGGCTCGTGACTCTAGCGGCTCCTATGCGATGTGTAGGGTCGCAGTTTATTAGGGTACAACGCGCAAAAAGTGAAGTCCGCTCGAGTGGCTGTTTGGATTTCACCAATGCAGCATGGCGCAGTACAGGCCCTTGACCCTTGACCCCTGACCTTATGCGTTTTGTCTGGTTTCTTGCCCTGCGCCAACTCCGCTACCGCCGCACCCAGAGCCTCATCACCCTCCTGGGGGTGGCGGTGGGGATTATGGTGCTCACCACCGCCCTCTCGCTGACCAATGGCTTTATCAAGGGGCTGGTCGAGGCCACTCTCAAGGCGGTGCCCCACCTTTACTTGCAGAGCCTGAACCTCGAGGATAGCCCAGTTCCACCGTCCCACCCGGAGGTAATCGGCCAGGCGCCGGTCTTGCTCACCAAGGCCCTGCTGACCCGACGGGCCGAGGCGGGCCGAGGGGCCGGGGCCGACTTCGCCACCCTGATTGGGCTCGGGGAGGGCGGACAGGCTGTCTACCCCGACCTCGACCTGTCCCGGCTCAAAGACGGCGGCATCGTTCTGGGCAGTGCGCTGGCCCGTAGCCTGGGCGCCTATCCGGGCGACAGGCTGTTTCTGGTCTCGATCAACCAGAAGCGAATTCAGCTCGAGGTGGTGGGCACCTTCCAGACCGGCAACTACCTGCTCGACGCCGGGTTGCCTTTTCCCACCTGGCCCGTTACCGCCAACTTCTTGGGCCACCCCGTACCCTTTTGGGCTTTCAGCTGCGGTTTCGCAACCCCGACAAAACCCCCTGGGGTGGCCTGGCCCTGGCGGGGCGGGCCTTCCTCCCTGGCCCTTTTTCACCTCCCCCTGCCCCCGGGGCCGGTCTCGAACTCGTTATCCCGCTTCTTCTTTAAAAAAAAAAACACA
>CAZIXH010000409.1:0-4898 GCA_964543055.1 uncultured bacterium | reverse complement strand
GCACTTGCTGGTGCCGTCGGAGAGGTTCAGGCGGGTCTGATAGGGCAGCTTACCGCTACCCTGGCACTCCCCCCAGATGGCCGTCTCGTTACGGGCAAACCAAACCCACTTGGAGGGGCTCGAGAGTTCCCGCCCGGATTTGGCCGAGCTGCTGTCAGGCGCCAGGGAAAGCACTTGTTCGGAGGTCCAGGTTCGGGTCATAAAAATACGCTTTGGTCGGGGTTGGCCCCTTGATTATGTTTTTAGCATAATGATTATGGCACATGATGTCAAAGCAATCCTGCACAGGCTCCAGGGTAACAAACTCGGTCACGAAATGCAGTGCATATGGGGATTGGGTGCATCCCCAGCAGAAAAAGCCATGCAGAAAAGACCTTGCGAACTCCGAGTACGCGCCAGTCTTCCCACCATATCTCATACCAACTCTGCGCGTGAGCGGCGCTAAACGCGCCCCTCACTTGCCGCGCCAGGGGGCGCATCCGAGGGACTTGTATATCGCTTTTGGGTCACTTCTGAGCAGATTTGGTATCAGTCGGGTAAGCTAGCTCCGATGCAGAGTGAGTTTATTGAAGAAGTCATCTCCCGACCACCACTGGTGCTGGGCCTTGACCCACGCCCCACCCTGCACGGGGACAATCCCCCGGCCCATATCCGCCGTTACACGCTGGAACTGCTAGAAGCGCTGGCCCGCAAAGTGTGCGCCGTGAAGTACCAGGCTGCCTTTTTTGAAGCGATGGGGCCTCAAGGTTTTGCCCTGATGCACGACCTGATCGTCGCAGCCAGGGTGCTCTCGCTGCCGGTAATTGTGGATGCCAAGCGCGGCGACATCGGAAGCACTGCCGAAGCGTATGCCAGTGCCTACCTCGAGGCCTACCCCGGCTCGGCCTTAACGGTGAACCCCTATCTGGGCAGCGATGCCCTGGAACCCTTTTTCCGGGCCGCCCAAGAGACCGGAGGCGCCGTGTTTGTGCTGGTCAAGACCTCCAATCCGGGCTCTGGGCTTTTCCAGGATTTGCCCCTGGCCAGCGGAAGCACCCTGTACCAGGCCGTGGCGGATTATCTGGCCCAGCAAGCCGAGCAGCAGCGGGTGGGCGACTGGTCGCGCGTGGCGGCTGTGGTGGGGGCAACCTATCCCGGTCAGATTAGCGATATTCGGGGCCGCTTGCCGCACTCCTTGCTGCTTTTGCCAGGTTTAGGGGCCCAGGGAGGCGAGGCCATCCGTGGGCCGGGGTTGCTGAACTCGGCCAGCCGGGCGCTCTTTTACCCCGGCGGACAACCCAACGTAGAGGAAGCGGTTCGTCAGGCCGAACGATACCTGGAAGCACTGAAGTAGCGTGTCGAACGTTTAACGACCCAACCAGGCCATGTTGGGCTGGCTCTTTCGGGTGGGCTTTGCCGGGGTCTTTCTGGTCAATAGCCTGGTGGCGGTGGTGAGTATCTCCACGATAGAAACGTGATGGGTAGGGAAAGGGTGATTCACGAGGCCGCGCCGCTGTAAACCCCAGAATTGGTACTTCCGTTGAGATGCATGATATTTCTATCGCGGGCGCACTTAGACCCAGGTGGCTTTATCAAGCTGATGCAGGACAGCTTGATGCAGATCTTCATACAAGATTTTGCTCCGCTGGTCTGGCTGATTGCCGCCAACGATCTGGTGCTGGGTTTGCTGATCCTGTCAGGTCGCTGGCAAAACTATGTGCTGGCCTGGTCGGGGCTGTGGCTGCTGGCCGTCACCCTAATCAAAATTTCCAGTCTGCTGGCTTGAAGTCCCAGGCTCCGGGTAGATCACCAGGGCCCGACGAAAAGCACCTCCTCTGGAGGGGCGGTAGATCTCGAAGCTGAAGAGCTGTCCAGCCTGGAGCCGCTGACCCCATAGCTTCAAGGGCATCAGGGCCACGTACACGGCGGCAAAGGGGGGCGACCGATGCGGCCCCAGGGGTTGGCCATCGGGGGACAGGGTGTAAGCGATGAAGCCCCGCTGTAGGGCCTCCTGAATCTGCTCAAACATAGCGTGGGTGGTCTGGGGGTCGGGGTCGGCCTGCCACATATCGCGCAGCACGGCCTGAACTGCCGGGTCCCGCTCTAACCGGGGACGGGCCTGCGGATCGGTCATCCGCCATGGCTCGAGGGGAGGTGGCGTGGGTTCGGGCAGGAGCAAGCGCTCTCGAATCTCGACCTGACTGGCATCCTGCGCCTTGGGCGCTGGGTTTCCACTGAGCAACTCAGGCATGGCCAAAAACTGCCCCAGGCGATAGTAGCCGCTCACGGCCAGGCGAAGGTGCTGGACAACGGTGGACGGTGCCGAGGTACCCTGGGGGCTCATGAGTCGAAGGGTGTAGTCCAGCTTGGTCTGGGCCCGCGTCCGCTTTTGCCGCAGTCGCTCGAGCAAATGCGCTTTGTCCCTTGGAAACGGATGCTGCTCGAAATCTGCCCATCGGGCTTCCACGTGATGCTGCAGGGTCTGGGTGGCCTCGAGGAGGGCTTCCAGAAAAACACGGGGGTAGCGGGTGACCCCTTCCCATGCTGGCAGCCCTGCGGGCAGCTCACCTTCGGGGTACCGACCCCGTTCGGCCTGCCTGGCAGCCGCCAACCATTCGGCAGACCCCTGGTAGAACTTCCGTATCAGGGCATGGGTTTGAGGGGGAACCAAACCCGGCGTGGCGGGCTCGAGGCGTTCATCGGCGGCCAGCATCTGGTCACCCAGGGTTTGCAGGGCAAAGGCGTTCCAAATGCATAATCGGTAGATTTGGCTGAAAAAGGAGGCCGACCAGGGCTTGGGGTGTGTGGCTTCAAGTTCGCCCAGCAAGGCGTAGACCTCAGCCCCTACCCGACGATGGGCTTCCAGGGCTCCGGTAGAAAGGTAGCCTCGGGCTCTGGCCGACACGGTTCGTAGCAACGACATCCCTACTCCTCAAACGAATGGTGCGCTCCTGGAGAGCTTTCAACCCCTTTTGAGAGCCTGCTTGAAAACCTGCGGGGCAAACTCCGCCACCGCCCGCAAGAATCCGGTGATGCCCCTGGCCCTTCCGGGCGTGATGTAGACCGGCACCCCCAGGTTTTCGGCTTCCAGCCGCACTGGCTCGGAGAGGTCGTGGCCCACATAGCTGCTGATGACCATGAGGCCGTGAGCCCGCTCGAGGCGGCTCTGGATGCGCCGTATGATCTCTCGTCCGGCGGTGTGGCCGTCAGAATCGAACCAGTCGAGCTTTAGGCCCTGGGCCTCGAGGAGGGGCACCATGCGGCTCCGCAGCTGGGTATGCCCCCCCACCACAATCAGATACTCGCCGTGGAAGCGCGGTAGCCCCTCGCGCATCAACCCCTCGGGTGTGGCGCTGGCCAAAACATCGGGCACCCCGTCCAGCCGGGAAAGGGCTTTGGAGGTGGCTTTGAGCTCTTCCAGGTAGAGCCGTAATTCGGGGTCGTTGGGGTTTAGAAAAAGCAGATTGCGTAGAATTTCACGCGAGAGCTCCAGATCTTTATCCCAGTAGTACGCCACCTCCAGCGCCTTGCGCCAGGTCTGGGTAGCCTTTTGGTAGGCTCCGGTGCGCTCGTAGTGTTCAGCCAGGTCGTAGAGCACTTCCAGGGCCTCGGGGTTGCGGGCCAGCTCCGATAACAGCAGACCCTCGGCCCCCAGGGCCTGTCCGGCGCTATACAAGGCAGCCAGGTACTGCCCCCGCACCGTCTCGGCCTCGCTGCTCTGGGAGAAGGTGCGTGAGAGGCGATAGGCCCGTTCCAGGTGCTCGAGGGGAGGCTCGAGGGTGCGCTCGAGCCACTGCGCCAGCATCCGAAAAGCCTCCCAAGGCCCTTCCAGGTTCTCGACCAGCTTCAACACCGGCTCGATGTCGCTAAAGTGCTGCAATCCCGCCTCGCGCACCCGGCCCAGAAACTCCCTCGCCAGCACCGGCTCGTCGGCTTGCAGGGACTCCTCGGCCAGGCGGTGCAGCATCGGAACCGGGTAGGCCCGGTGAGCATGGGCCCGCTTGTGGTCACCCAGGATTTCTGGCAAGGGATAGCCTAGCGAACGCTTGGAGATGGCCAACAAGTGGTAGGCCATTGCGGCGGGCTCGCCTTTCGATTCGCGGGCGGCCCGCTCCAGGTAGCGCACCGCCTCGGGGTGCCGACCCTCGCGGTGGCGCAGCATTCCCAGGGCCAGCAAAGCGGTTGGGTCTTCGGCCCGCGCTACCGCATCGGTGAGGTAAGGCTCGGCTTCCTTCAAGTCGCCCAGCGGTACCCCATCCAGCGCCTCCGGCCCCCGCACCTTGAGGTTGGCCAGGGCCAGCCCCAAGGCCCCTTGAGACTCCCCCAGCACGTACAACTGCTGGGCGTAGCGGGCTGCACGACCCCACAGACCTTGCTGCAAGGCTGCCTGTAACCCCAGCCGAAGAAGCGCCCGCGTGAGCAGGGTGGGAGACAAATCTTCCACAAACTCCACCAGGCGGCTGGCCTCGCTCCAGTCGCCCTCCCTCGAGCGCCGCTGGGCCCGTTCCTCGGTGCGCTCGAGGGCCCCTTGCAGATACACCTCGGCCTCGGGTAAACCACATTCGTAAAGCTGGCGCAGGGCTTCAGATAACCGACCCAGCCCCAGATATACCTTTCCCAAGGCCAGCTTGAAGCGCCCTCCCCGGCTGGCGAGCTCCTCCAGACGCGGTAAGGCCCGGCGGTAGTCTTCCAGTTCGGCCCAGCACAACACCCGCAAGTCCTCGGCCTCAGGACGGGCAGCCCGCGCCAACGCCTCATCGGCCTCGGCAAAACGTGAAAGGGCCCACAAAGCCCGCCCGCGCAGGTAGGCCAGTTCGCCCCCCATATCCGCCGATACCCGCGCCAGCACTTCGGCATAGGCGCCTTCCTCGAGCAAGGCCCAGATCTCGCTGGCGGCTGGGGCGGATCCACCCCCAGAC
>CAZIXH010000408.1:0-12246 GCA_964543055.1 uncultured bacterium | reverse complement strand
TTGGGTGCGGCTACCAAAAGTCCCGGTGCCAATCTTTTTGTTTGCAGCCCTGGTGATGCTCGCGTTGTGCCTGATGAGGGGCCTGTGGGTTATCCAGAGAACCCAAAGCCGCGGCCCCCAGCTCGATTTTGCCCTGCTTGCCTTGGAGGCCCTGCGCGGCCAGACCTGGGAGCTGCGGAAGATGCCGCCCTTCGCGCTGGTAGAGGTCGAGGTAAAGCCCCAGGCCTCCGATGCCAACACGCCCAAGCAGGTATACGTCAAGATCGGGTTGTGGTGAAAAATGCCCGGACGAGAGCCGTATGAGAAGAATGTTATTCGAAAACGCAGGCTATAGGCCAACCACATCAACGACCTGCATACTCTTCGTAGAGCCTTTGGCTTTGAGCCTTCGGCTTTCGGCCCTGGGTGTCGTCGAGTGCCGGGACTCATGCAATTTAAGCGTTCAAGGGGGGTTGGTATGAACGTCTTTCCCATGCCCACCCAGTGCCCGGTACAGGGTTGTAACGGGCGTCTGCACGTGACCGGACTGGTCTGTTCGGAGTGTCGTACCGAGATTAAAGGCGAGTTTCAGCCCAACGAGTTTGCCCTGTTGCCCCCCGAACACCTGGAGTTTTTGCGCCTGTACATCAAGGTACGGGGCAACCTGAAGGAGGTGGAGCGGATTCTGGGGCTCTCGTACCCCACCATCCGGGCCCGCTTCGAGGGTCTGCTCCGGGTGCTTGGGTACGAATACCAGGACGCTCCCGAGACCGGCCCCTCCCCCGAAGAAAAAGAGGCCATCCTGGCGGCGCTGGAAAAAGGCCAGATCAATGCTGCCGAAGCCGCCGAACGGCTGCGGGCTTTGAAGAAACGCTAAAAGCGGGGTGGTCGCTTCTCGAAAAAGGCGGCGATGCCTTCGGCCAGGTCGCCGGTCTCGCGTACCCAGGCATTGGCGATGGAGGCCAGCCGGAAGCCGTCCTCGAGGCCCATTCCCGGCAGGGCATTCAGCAACTCCTTGCTGAGCGACAGCGAGGTGGGGGCATTGGCGGCAACTTCCTGGGCCAGCGCCAGGGCTTCGTCCAGGAGTTGCTCGGCGGGTACGATTCGGTTCACCAGCCCCATCCGGTAGGCTTCCGCGGCCGAGACCAGCCTGCCCGTCAGCAAGAGCTCTTTGGCGTGTTTCTCCCCCACATTGCGCACCAGAATCACCCCGACCAGGGCAGCTACGAAGCCAATCTTCACCTCGGTATAGCCAATTTTGGCCTCCTCGCTCATTACGGCCAGGTCGCAGGCGGTGGCCAGCCCGGCCCCTCCAGCAACTGCTGGGCCGTTGATGGCAGCCAGGGTGGGCTTGGGAAAGGTGTAGACGCGGTGAAAAAGGCGCATCAGCTCGCGGGAGTGAGCATAGTTGGCCTCGGCCCCGGCGGTGGTGACACCCCTCAGGAAGTCCAGGTCGGCCCCGGCGCTGAAAGCCTGGCCCGCGCCGGTCAGCACCACAGCCCTGGTGCTGGGGTCTTGTTCGGCGGCGTCAAGCTCCTTCAGCAAGTCCTGTACCAGCCTGGGAGAGAGCGGGTTGCGCCTTTCGGGGTCGTTCAGGGTGAGCAGCCGGATACCATTATGGTCGGTTGCAGTAACGGTCATGCCACCATGCTAACGCGCTCTTCACCAACAGGGCCGACCGCTTGGGTTTCGAGCTCCCCAGCGCTTGTTATGCTATCCTGTACAAAGCTTTTTTGAAGCGAGATATGCGAGGTGCGCTCTGGCGTTTGAAGCTGAGCAGATCCCAGATGGGGAGACGCCAGCGAGAATGAAAAACCCCGCCACTCTTTGCGACATTTGCTTCACGTTGCCCCTTGACCTGCTTTTTGTGTACACTCGAGGGCGTAGGTAACCAAACTCAGCCGGGTTTGTTGCTTGCGGAGGTGAAGTTATAACCAGAGATGTTCCAGTTAATGAACGAATTCGGGTGCGTCAGGTACGCCTGATTGACGAGCAAGGAAACCAGGTAGGGGTGGTAGACACCCGCGAAGCCTTGCGCATGGCCAAGGAGCGCGAATACGACCTGGTGTTGGTCTCACCCAACGCGGTTCCACCCGTAGCCAAGCTGCTCGACTATGGGAAATGGCGCTACGAGCAACAGCAGGCCGACAAAGAAGCCCGCAAGAAGGCCAAGCGCACCGAACTCAAGAGCATGAAGCTCCGACCTAAAATTGAAGCTCACGACTACAACACCAAGGTCGGACATATTCGGCGCTTCCTCGAGGAAGGGCACAAGGTCAAAGTCACGATCATGTTCCGTGGGCGGGAGATGGCTCACCAGGAACTTGGTTACAGGCTCCTCGAGCGCATTGCCAAAGACCTCGAGGGGATTGGCTTTGTGGAAATGCGCCCGGAAATGCTGGGCCGCGACATGAACATGGTCATGGCGCCAGGCTCCAAACCTTCGGCCCCGGTGGCCCCTGCCGCTTCGTCTGGCAACCCCGCCTAGGGTTTATTAGTTGCCCAGACTGCCAACAAGTTGACCCGGCCCTGGTGAGGTCGGGTTTTGTTTGCACCATGGCGCTTTTCGAATCCCCTTCGTTGGCAAATGATGTGAAGGGATGCTATACTTGCAAGGCTGCCGAGTTTATAAGTCCTCTTGCAGGGGCACTCAGGCCGCAGATACAGGAGCACACAATGGCCAAGATGAAGACCCATAAGGGCGCCAAAAGCCGCGTCAAGATCACGGCTACGGGCAAGGTTGTTGGCAAAAAGCCGGGAAAACGCCACCTCAACTGGCACAAGTCGGGCAGCAGCCGCCGTCAGAAGGGGCGCGACTTCACCTTCTCCAAGGGTGAGGAGCGCCGTGTCCACCAGCTCATGCCCTACGACGTATAAGGAGAGGTGATATTGAATGCCACGCGCCAAGACCGGTGTAGTCCGTCGCCGTAAACACAAAGCCATCCTCAAGCGTGCCAAGGGCTTCTATGCCCTGCGCTCCAAGAGCGTTCGCAAGGCCCGCGAAACCCTGTTCAGCGGGGCCATGCGCTCCTTCAACGACCGCCGCAAGCGCAAGGGCGATATGCGCCGCCTGTGGATCGTGCGTATCAACGCTGCGGCCCGCCAGCACGGCCTGAGCTACAGCGTCTTCATGCACGGCCTGAAGAAAGCCGGAATCGAGCTCGACCGCAAGATTCTGGCCGATATCGCCGTACGCCAGCCCGAGGCCTTTGCCGAACTGGTCAGCAAAGCCCGGGCCTGATACCAGGTCTGTATACAGCTCGAAAATTCCTGGGGGCCGCTAGGCCCCCTTTATTTTTACCTATCGCCAAATGTGCCCAGCGCGGCAAAAACCGTCGTACTGGGTATTTGTGGTAACCGCTCTATGCCAGCCAGTGTTGGATGAGCTCGAGTTCCCGCTCCCGGCTCAGGCCGGCCTTGAGGGGTTCTGTGCGGGCTGTGTCCCAGGCCAGAATGTCCTGCACGGTTTGCACGAGGGGTCGCATGGTAAAACCGGCAGCCTGGGCCCTGGTGTTCTGGGTTTGCCCAATCCCGCGTCCGGGCGCAAAGGAAGGAATCCAGGCGGGCAGGTCGGCCCAGGGCGTCACTTGTTGCTTTAGTAGCCACTGTTCATCGGCCCAGACGGCCTCGGCAGGGTGGGGGGCGGCTTGCTGACAGGCTTCGACCAGGCTGCCCCAGGACACCGGGGTAGAAGCCCCGTTGTAGGCCCCGCTCAACCCTTTTTCCAGGCCCAGCACCACAAATTGGCCTAGGTCGCGGGCATCCACAAACTGAAGGGTGTGCTCGGGCTTGCCAGGTACCAGCACCTGGCCTCCTCCAGCAAAGCGGCGCGGCCAGTAGGTGAAGCGGTCGGTGGGGTCGTGCGGCCCTACCACCAGATGGGGGCGCACAACCAGGCTCTGGCTGCCAAAGGCCCGCTCCACCTCGAGCTCACACAACACCTTGAGCCCGCCGTAGGTTTCGCCGGTGACCTCTTCAACCGTGGGGTCGGCCAGGGCTTGCAGGGGTGAGGTTTCGTCCAGTGGCTCGCTGGACTCCTGATAGACCGAGACCGTGGAGATGAAAGCATAGCGACCGACCCGACCCTTCAGTACACCAATGGCCTCGCGCACTTCGCGGGGCCGGTAAGCGTTCACGTCCACCACAGCATCCCAGGTGCGGCCCTTGAGGGCCTTCAGGTCGCCTTTTTGACGGTCTCCCACCAGCGACTCGGTGCCGGGGAGGGGGTTGGTGCCACGGGTGAAGGTGCTAACGGTATGGCCACGCCGCAAGGCTGCCTCGGCAATGTGCCGACCCACAAAGCGGGTGCCCCCTAAAAGCAGAATGTTCATGGGCAGAGCATAACCCAAATAGCCGGCCCGCTTGTCCACCCCTGGATGGATGCTGTAGTGCCTGCTTAGCTTCAATAGATGCAGGTTCTACCGGGCGTGAAGAGAAGTCTGTGCGAAATCGTGTCTTTGGCAAACCCGCCCAATGCCGGGAGGCCGACGAAAACATCCTGGATGATGGATGAGACCCCCATGCCCTACCGTGAGTTGGGCTGAGCCTTACGGAGTGCTCGCACCTTCGGTCTCGAGCGCTATCTCCTCGCCCTGGCGCAAGATAACCAGGCGTCCTCCGTTCTTGAGCGGGCCAAAGAGCAGCAGGTCGGCCAGGGGCTTCTTGATTTTTTCCTGAATCAGCCGGGCCAGGGGGCGGGCGCCCATCAGCGGGTCGTAGCCTTTTTCGGCCAGCCAGGCCAGGGCCTCGGGGCGCACCTCGAGGGCCACCTTGCGCTCTTTGAGTTGGGCCTCGAGCTGCCGCACAAACTTACCCACAATCTGCTGCATGACGGCAGGGGAGAGTGGGTCGAAGTGCACGATGGCATCCAGCCGGTTGCGAAACTCCGGCGTGAACATGCGCTTGAGGGCCTCATCACTGGCTTCGGCTCGGGTGCCGCCCAGAAAGCCGACCCGGCGCTCGCTCGCCTCGGCAGCCCCGGCGTTGGTGGTCATGATCAGGATGGTGCTGCGGAAGTCCACGTTTTTGCCGTTGTGGTCGGTGAGCTTGCCGTAGTCCATAACCTGCAGGAGGATGGCGTAAAGATCCGGGTGGGCTTTCTCGATCTCGTCCAGGAGTAGCACGCAGTGGGGGTTTTGCAGGACGGCATCGGTCAGCAGGCCGCCCTGGTCGAAGCCCACGTAGCCCGGCGGGGCGCCGATCAGACGCGAGACCGAGTGCTTCTCCATGTACTCCGACATGTCGAAACGCAGCAGCGGCACCCCCAGCGAGGCGGCCAGTTGACGGGCCAGCTCGGTCTTGCCGACGCCGGTGGGGCCTGCGAACAAATACGAGCCCATGGGCTTTTGCGGGTCGCGCAGCCCGGCCCTCGAGAGCTTGATGGCGCTGGCGACCTCCTCCACCGCCCGGTCCTGCCCAAAAACCGCGCCCTTGAGTTCCTGCTCGAGGTTGGCAAGCACCACCTCGTCGTCGCGGCTCAGGTTCCTGGCCGGAATGCGGGCGATGCGGGCCACGGTGGCCTCGACCTCGGCTACCCCAATGCGGCTCTTGCGCTTGCCAGGGGGAAGCAGGGCCTGAGCGGCCCCGGCCTCGTCCAGCACGTCCAGGGCCGAGTCGGGCAGGCGGCGCTCGGAGAGGTGGCGGGCCGAGAGCTCCACCGCCCGTTCCAGGGCTTGCTTGGTGTAGGTGAGCCGGTGGTGGGCTTCCAGCCGGGGCTTGAGGCCCTCCAGAATCTTCACCGCGTCGGCGTGGGACGGTTCGACAATGTCAATTTTCTGGAAGCGGCGGGCAATGGCCCGGTCTTTCTCGAAGTGTTTGTACTCGGCAAAGGTGGTGGCCCCGATGCACTTGAGCTTGCCGGTCAGGGCGGGCTTGAGCAGGTTGCTGGCGTCCACAGTGGAGCCGGTGGTGGAGCCGGCCCCCACAATGGTGTGGATTTCGTCTATGAACAGTATGGCGTTGGGGTGGGCCTCGAGGGCTTTCATTACGGCCTTGACCCGCTCCTCAAAGTCGCCCCGGTAGCGGGTACCCGCCAGCAGGCTGCCCATGTCCAGGGCAAACACCTCGGCCCCCCGGATACGTTCGGGCAGCAACGGCGCGCTCCCACCCTTGCTGGAGGGGGCCACAATAAGCTGGGCCAGCCCCTCTACCAGGGCGGTTTTGCCCACACCGGGGTCGCCGACCAGCAGGGGGTTGTTCTTCTGGCGACGCGAAAGGATGGTCAGCATGCGCTCGAGTTCCCGCTCGCGCCCGATGAGGGGATCCAGCTCACCCTTGCGGGCGCGTTCGGTCAGGTTGGTGCAGTAGGCTTCCAGCGGGTTTTGCGCGACACCCGCGCTGTCCTCGCCGACCTGGGCAGGTTCGCTGGGCTGACCGATGCCCTTGGGAGGCGCACCCCTCGAGATGGCAGCGGTGAGATCGGCGCGGTTGACACCGAAGCTCTCTAGCAGGGCGTAGGCGGCGGTTTGCCGTTCATCCATGATCGAAACCAGCACGTTGGCTCCATTGGCCTGGTCGCGGCCCGCTGAGCGCATCTGATACACCGCCCGCTGGATCACGCGGGTAAAGCTCGAGGTAGGGTGCGGTTCTCCCTCCCCGACCTCAAACTGCCGTAGCGACTCCTCTAGCATCAGGCGCAGCGCTTGCAGGTCCACATTGCAGCTCTGGAGCACCCGCGACGCATCGGGATCATCGAGTAAAGCCAGTAGCAAATGTTCCAGACCCGCATATTCGTGCCGTCGCTCGAGGGCGATTTCCAGAGCACGGCGAATGGATTGTTCCAGGGTAGGGGTCAGAGGGGTTTCCATACCTGCCAACATTAAGTGTAGCAGGGTGATCAGGGCAGATTGTGTAATCGTGCAGCGTGGACTCTTTACCCGCTGGTGTGGCAACCACATTCAGCGCCGTTGGCCTTGGCAAAGGCCTCGCGGCCCTCGGTAAAGGACAGATAGGCCAGCCCCAGGGCCCCCAGGCTGTCCACAAACCAGATGCCACTGATGGCGTAAATCAGGCTGGAAGCCAGCAATAGCCCCGACATGTACATGCAGACTCGAGCGCACTGGGCATCGGCCAGGATGGCCTCCGAGCCCAGGGCCACACCGGCCTGGGTTTTGTAGTGGATGAGGGCCCACATCAGCGAGATGGAGATAACAGCGATAACGACCCCCGCCAGGGTGGTTTCGGGCTTGTGCTGGGTAGCGAGATTGTAAATGGCCATCAGCGAGAGAATTACCACCAGCCCGTAGAAGCCGGTGCCGGTGATTTGCAGGGCGGTTTTCTCGAAGCGGCCCTTGGGGGCTCCGGGGTGCCGCCAGATGCGCAGCACCATGGCCAGAATGCCCATACCCGAGATCATCTCGATAAAGCTGTCCAGGCCAAAGCCAAATAGGGTAAGCGATTCGTCGGCCAGGCCAAACCAGACCGAGACCAGCCCCTCGAGGAGGTTGTAGACAATGGTCAACACGGCCAGCCAGAACGCTAACTTGTACCAGCGGTTCGCATGAGGGGCTAGATACATAATCACAACGGTAACGTGGCAGGGCGAGATGATTTGTGCCGATGACACCTTAGATACTGAAAAGCCAGCATCAAGTATGACCGCCGCAAAGGCGATGCATAAGGTTGCAAGCCTCAGCTCACAGGTCAAATCCGCTATCGGGTGTCAAGGTCAGTGGCCTACCGCAGCATGCGGTGCTAGCGGGGCTCGCCTTTTGCCCTTGGCCATGGACTATAGACCATCCGACGTCAGGCCCGTAGAGGACTCTTATTCCGGTTCCAGGATGCACTGTAGCGGATGCTCCTCGGCGCTGGCAGCATCCATCACCTGATTGACCTTGGTCTCGGCAATCTCAAAGGGGTAGACGCCCGCAACCCCCACCCCCGCATGGTGTACCTGGAGCATGATGCGGGTGGCCTCCGCCTCGCTCTTCTTGAAAAACCGCATCAAAACGTATACCACAAAGTCCATGGGGGTGTAGTCGTCGTTGAGCAACAAGACCTTGTACAAATTCGGTGTACGGGTGGCCGGTTTGGTCTGGGTACGGGTCTTGGTGTTGCTGTCGCTCACAACACATCAGTGTAGCAAATGGCTGGTTCGAGTCGTTGAGCTTTTTTTCGGAAAACGACCCCATCAAACGTAACGCCAAAGTAACGGTTACAGTTCTACGCTGGAGTTTGGGGGTGGGAGCATGGAAAACCCCTCGGGCCTCGAGGGGTGAGCGAAAACAGTGGCCCTACGACCCAAAGCTCGTTGTATGGATAGGTGTATTTCAACCCGAGTTGCTCTCAACTGATTGGATGGTATCGAGGGGGTTTGTATGCCCAAAAGTGAAGAGATGTCCAAAGGGGTTCCTTGTTGCCCCGAGGTGACTGCCCAGCCTACCTGTGATTTTCTGGACTTCCACTACCGCCAACTCTTTCCCACTACGGTAGTGGTCAACGACCGCCGTCAGGGTGTGCAGGTCGAGGTGGTGATCCATGCTCGCCTCGAGCGTTGCGCGGGGGCCTTGGAGCTGGGCGATCTGGCCTACTCCACCACTTTGTTCCCCGGCGAGCGGGTACGGCTCTTCAGCACCGACCGGCGGAGCCGCTTCAGCTTTGATAGCAGCTCCAACCTCTCCTACCGCAACGAGCAGACCACCGAGGAACACTTCTACATGGCCAGCATGGAGCGCTTCATGTCCGACCTCACGGTGCGTGATAGCAGCCGGTCGGCCAGTCGCTCTCAGCACAGCGCCGAGGCCCATACCGAGACGAGTGGTCTCTTCGAGACCATCTTCTCGGGGCCCTCGGTGGGGGTGTCGGGCAGCTACAACGGTTTCTCGAGCAGCGAGTTTTTGCGCGAACTACGCCAGCACGCCGAGGCCGCCCACAGCCGGGCCGAGATGGCTACCCGTGCGGCCAGCACGGTCTCGATTGGCGAGGTTAATACCCGCAGCCATGCCGAAGGCCAGAGCGAGGACCATTTCGAGTCGTCCTCGAGGGAGTTCAGAAACCCTAACCGCTGCCACGCCATCAGCTTCTACTTTTACCGTCTGAACAAGACTCAGACCATCCGCTTCAAAATTGTGGCCATCCGCCGCCGGGTGATAGACCCCGCTGCCGATACCCGGGTGGCCAACCTCCCCCAGGTCTCCAAGGGCGGCGTTACCGCCATTCCCGCCGCCATCCTGGCCAGCGACCCCAAGCGCCTGGAAGTCGAGGAGCGGGCCCGCCAGAGTGTGCTGGTGGGGGGTCGGGGCCTCGAGGCCAACCTCGGTGCTGTTTCTGGAATACGGGCGGCAACCTTCGTAAGCCCAGCGGTTGCCGAGCCCCTGCCGGAGGTGGTTCGGGAGCGGGCTTTGCGACAGGTAGACCAGGATCTGGTGCGGGTTGGGTTACTGGATAAAGTGGGTGGCCAGCTTTCCGAGCAGGCCAGGCTCGAGTTCTCCTTTGAGCGCAAGACTTCGTTTCCCACACCCGGCTTCTTCGTGCGGGGCTGCCTGGACGAGTGTAGCATCTGCGAGGAGGGCTTGCAGGAGGAGATCAAGCTCGAGCTCGAGCGCAAACGCCTGCAAAACGAACACCTCAAACGCCAGATCGAGCTGATGGAAAAAGACCAGGAACACCGTTGCTGTCCAGAGCCTGCCGAGTAGTCTTCCACGTTTTTTGTAGGGCCGTACGGTCAGTCAGGGAGCCGTACGGCCCATTCATATCTCGCTCGCGGAGGCTTATTTCGACTCAAAGCTGGCTGGCTCGAGGGAAATGCTCCTGGATTTTCCATACCACAAAGGTATCCGCCACCATATCGTGCAGAGCTTGCCGGTCTTGGTCCCAGAGAACAAACAGCAGCCCCAGATAAAGCACCATGGCGTTCAGCCAGCGCCCGGCGCTTTCACGCAAGAAGGCTTGCAGCAACGAAGGGTTCTGGCCGCCTTGACCGACCACACGAATCCCCATAGTTTCCTTCCCCAGGGTGGAACCCGAGCGGGCCAAGGGCAGCACCGAATACAAAAACCAGGCCAACGGTGAAAACACCCCAAAAAGAATCAAGCCCTCGGCGGAAAAGTAGTGGCCCGGATGGGTGGGGGGAAACAGGGCTTTCGCAGAACCCACGATGCCAAACTGCAACCCGGCCATCACCGCCAGGTCAATCAGCCCGGCCAGCAACCGATGGCTCAGGTAGCGAACGGTCTGGGGGGTGGGTTGCAGGCGCTTCACACTACTTTTACTTTAGCGCCAGGTGGCTAGGCTAGGCGAGTGCCAAACCGTTTAGCCCAAGAGAGCAGCCCCTACTTGCTGCAACATGCCCATAACCCAGTGGACTGGTATCCCTGGAGCGAAGAAGCTTTTGCCAAAGCCAGGGCCGAAAACAAGCCCATCTTTCTATCGGTAGGGTATGCCACCTGCCACTGGTGCCATGTGATGGAGCGCGAAAGCTTCGAGGATCCAGAAATCGCGGCCTTTCTCAACACGCACTTTGTGCCCATCAAGGTAGACCGTGAGGAACTGCCCGATGTGGATCATGTCTATATGTCGGCCCTGCAAGCCATGACCGGCTCGGGGGGCTGGCCCATGAGCATGTTCCTGATGCCCGACCTGCGGCCCTTTTTTGGTGGAACTTACTGGCCCCCAGAAGACCGCCAGGGCTTTCCTAGCTTCCGTCGGGTGCTGGCCGGGGTGCACCAGGCCTGGCAGCACCAACAAAAAGAAGTGCTGGAGAACGCCGAGCAACTCACCACCCACCTGCAAGAACAGCTCAAGCCACGGGCCGGGGCTCTACCGGAGGAACTGCACACCACCGCCCTGGCCGGGCTATCCAGGGCTTTCGACCCCGCCTATGGGGGGTTCGGCGGAGCGCCCAAGTTTCCCCAATCGCCGGCCCTCATGTACCTGCTCTCGCACGCCTGGCTGGGCGACGTGACCGCCTGGAAGCACCTCCAGCTGACCCTGGATCGCATGGCCGAGGGGGGCCTCTACGACCAGGTAGGGGGTGGTTTTCACCGCTACGCGGTAGACCACATCTGGCGGGTGCCCCACTTCGAGAAGATGCTCTACGACAACGCGCAATTGGCCTTCATCTACGCTAGAGCGAGTGTACTGGGCCAGGCCAACGAGGCGCAAAGCCGCCGCTACCGGCGGATTGCATTGGAGACTCTGGACTACGTGCTGCGTGAGATGACCGGGCCAGAGGGTGGGTTTTGGTCGGCCCAGGATGCCGACTCGGAAGGGGTGGAGGGCAAGTTCTATGTCTGGCAGGAGGCCGAACTCCGCGAAATTCTGGGGCCGGAGGCCGACGCGGCTATCCTGCTGTTTGGGGTTTCGGAGGCTGGCAACTGGGAGCATACCAACGTCCTCGAGCGCCGCTTCCCCGACGATGCGCTCATGCAGCACCTGGGGATGGGGCCAGAAGCTTACGAAAACTGGGTCGAGAGCGTTCGTCAGCGCCTGTACGAAGTACGAAAGCGGCGAGTCTGGCCACTCACCGATGACAAAGTGCTGGCCGACTGGAACGGCCTGATGCTGAGGGCTTTGGCCGAGGTGGGTCGCTTGCTGGGGGAACCCAGCTATATCGAAGCGGCACGCAAAAACGCTGGTTTTGTGTGGAAGGCAATGTACCAGGACGGATTATTAAGGCACTCCTGGCGCAAAGGTTTGCTCAAGCCCCAAGCCTATCTGAGTGACCAGGCCCACTACGGGTTGGGTCTTCTGGCATTGTATGAGGCCACAGGGGAGATGGAGTGGCTTGGGGCGGCTCAACAGCTTGCCGAGGCCATCCTGACCCACTTCAAAGAGCCGGAGGGGGGCTTCCGCGACTCGCTGGATCAGACCCTGCCGGTCAAGGCTCGAGACGCCTACGATGTGCCTTATCCATCGGGAAGCGCTTCGGCAGCTGAGCTCTTGTTTCGTCTGGCTGCCCTGTACGAGCGCCCGGACTGCTATCAGGCGGCTCTGTCGGCGGTGGCGCTTTATGCGCAGAGCCTGGTTCGCAATGCTTTTGGCTTTCCGGCTTTGCTGCAAGCGCATCTGGTGGGGACCCAGGGCACCGAGCTGGCGGTGGTGGCTCCGTCGGAGCTCGTTGAACCGATTCGCCGATGGTTCTTGCCCCTTACCACCCTGGCCTGCGGGTCGCCCGATTTGCTGCCGGTCTTACAAAACCGCCAGCCTGGGCTGGCTTATTTATGTCAGCATGGGGCTTGTCGGCTGCCGGTGGATAGCCCGGAGCGGCTCTGGGGGGAGCTCGAGGCCATCTATCCCGGTATCAGGGTCCAACTCAAACCATAAAGACCC
>CAZIXH010000407.1:0-2792 GCA_964543055.1 uncultured bacterium | reverse complement strand
GTTTTTTCGCCCTCAACCCTGACCACCAGGCGGCCATTCTGGAACTGCTCGAGCTTTGCGACTGGAATCCACATAAGCAAGCCGAAGGCTAGAAGCCAAAGGCCGAAGGCCAAAAGTATCGGGCTTTTAGCTTTCGGCCTTCAGCGCTGAACTATACCCTTACTTTTTCCTCAATAATGCGCTCGATGTGCTGGCGCAGCGGCTCGATAGGGATGCGGGTCAGCACATCGGTCATGTGACCCTTCACCAGAATTTGCTGGGCCATGTGGCGCGGCAGGCCGCGGCTCATCAGGTAGAACAGCTCACCGGGCTCCACGGGCGCAGTGGACGAACCGTGCGAACACTTCACGTCGTTGGCCCCGATTTCCAGTTGGGGCACACTGTCGCTGCGAGCATCCTCGGATAAGAGCAGATTACGGTTGGTCTGATAGGCGTCAGTCTTTTGCGCCCCTACCCCCACCTTGATCAAACCCGCATACACGGTACGGCTCTGATCCTTAGCTGCACCCTTGTAGAGCACGTCGGAGTGGGCATGGTCAGCTACGTGGTGTTGCAGGGTGTAGTGATCCACGTGCTCGTTGCCCGAGGTGAAGTACAGGCCCAGCATCTCGGAGGAAGAGCCCGGCCCCAGCATCTCCGACTGCACCTCGGCCCGGCTGATGGTCGCCCCCATGTTCACCACCAGGTCGTTGAGGGCGGCATCGCGCTCTAGGTGCGCCCGCTGGCGGTGGAAGTGGTAGAAGCCCTGGCCCAGCAGCTGGATGTGCGCGTGGCGCACCTTGGCTCCGTTGCCCACGATGATCTCGGTGGAGGAGGTGTTCACCGAGGCGGCCACCTTAGCGGGCGAGATGTACTCCTCGATGTAGACCGCCTGGCTGTTCACGTCGCCCACAATCAGGGTGCGCGAGCCCGAGAGCTTGCCGCCTTCCAGGTACTTGAAGACCCCGATAGGTTTGTTGAACTCCACGTTTTTGGGGATGTAAAGGAACACCCCGTGGGTGAAGAGGGCCGCGTTCAGGGCGGGAATCTTGGAGTTCTCGGGGCGGTTTTGCTGGGTGCCCACCAGGTCAGACCAGTTGACCGCTTTGAAGAGGTTCTCCTCGACCAGCCTGGGGTGCTGGGCAAGGGCCTCGTGCAGGCTACAGAAGATGACGCCCTGCTGGCGGTAATCCTCGGGCAGCTCGACGTGTATCAGGTCTGCCCCCACGAACACGGCGTAGCCCGATAGCTGGGCCTGAGCCAGACGCTCCTGTACCGCCTGGGGAATGGCCGAGGGCTTTGCGGTGGGGAGCTCGAGGGAGAGTTCCTCGAAGGGCACCTCGGTGATGTCGGTGTACTTCCACTCCTCGGTGCGGGTAGTGGGGTAGGGCAGCCTGGCAAAGGTCTCCCAGGCCGAGAGGCGCTTGGCCCGGAGCCAGTCGGGCTCGTTCAGCAGGCTGGAAACCTGCAAAACCAGGTCGCGGGAGAGGTTTGAGGTCAACTCCATGTTAGCCCACCGACCCTTCCATCTCGAGCTCAATCAGCCGGTTTAGCTCGACGGCGTACTCGAGGGGTAGCTCCTTGGCCACCGGCTCAATAAACCCGCGCACAATCAGCGCGGCGGCTTCGTCCTCGGGCAGCCCCCGGCTTTGCAGATAAAAGATCTGCTCGTCGTTGAGGCGGCTCACGGTGGCCTCGTGGCCCACGGTGGCGGTGTCGTCCTCGATCTCCATGTAGGGGTAGGTGTCGGTGCGGGACTCCTCGTTGATCAAAAGCGCGTCGCACTCCACGTTCACCTTGACGTGCTTGGCCCCTTCGTACACCTTAATCAGCCCCCGGTAGCTGCTGCGGCCCGAGCCCTTGGAGATGCTCTTGGACACGATGCTGCCGCCCGTGTTGGAGGCCGCAAAAATCAGCTTGCCGCCGGCATCCTGGTGCTGGCCGGTGTTGGCAAAGGCAATCGAGAGGATGTCCGAGCGAGCCCCCTCCTCGACCAGGTAGCTGCTGGGGTACTTCATGGTCACCTTGGAGCCCAGGTTGCCATCCAGCCACATGTGGTAGGCATCTTTCTTGACCAGGGCTCGCTGGGTCACCAGGTTGTACATGTTGTGCGACCAGTTCTGGATGGTGGTGTAGCGGCTGCGGGCGCCCTGGTTCACCACAATCTCGATCACCCCGGAGTGGAAGGAGTCGGTGGTGTAGGTGGGGGCGGTGCAGCCCTCGATGTAGTGCATATCGGCGCCCTCGTCCACCACGATGATGGTACGCTCGAACTGGCCCAGCTCGGCGGTATTAACCCGGAAGTAAGCCTGCAAGGGCAGGTCTACCTTAACCCCCTTGGGCACATACACAAAGCTGCCCCCAGACCAGACCGCCGAGTTGAGTGCGGCGTACTTGTTGTCCTCGGGGGGAATCACGGTAGCAAAGTACTCGCGGAAGAGGTCTTCGTGGTGCTTGAGCCCTTCCTCGATGGAGACGAAGATCACCCCCAGGCGGGCCAGCTCTTCCTTGACCTGATGGTAGACCATCTCCGAGTCGTACTGAGCGCCCACCCCGGCCAGCACCTTTCGCTCGGCCTCGGGGATGCCCAGCTTCTCATAGGTGCGGCGAATCTCCTCGGGCACCTCGTCCCATCTTCTGGCATCACGCTTTTCGGGGGCCTCTGCGTCGACGTAGATCTGATCCATCTCTATCCCCGCTAGAACTGCCCCCCAGGCAGGCTCCGACTTGCACGTGTAAATGTCCCTGTCCTTAAGGCGGAACTTTAGCTTCCAGCCTGGCGCAGCCTTGTGTTAGCTGAAACTACCCCCCAG
>CAZIXH010000406.1:0-9826 GCA_964543055.1 uncultured bacterium | reverse complement strand
CCTTGCCCCCCCTTAGCTATGCCGAGAGCGACGCCCGCAAGATGGCCCAAGCCTTGCGCGACCCCCACAAGGGTCAACTGAGCAAGGTGCGCGTACTCCTGGATACCGAGGCCAGTAAGACCGCCATCGAGGCAGAACTGCGAGATCTGGCCAAGCGCATGGGGGTGAGCGATACCCTGATTGTCTATTACTCCGGCCATGGGATGCCAAGCCGCTCGGGGCAGGCCACCCTGATGCCCAGCGATGCCAAAATCAACGACGAGGAGACCTGGCTGCCCCTGGACTCACTCCAGGATCTTGCTCGCAAGGCCAGCCAGGGCAAAGGCCGCCTGATTCTGATTGTGGACGCCTGTTTTAGTGGTCAGTCCCTTCCTGGTTCACGCAGCTTCACCATGCCGGGCCGTAAGGATCTTCCCAAGCCGCAAAAACCCGACCTGAGCGGGGCCAATGTGCTGCTGGCCTCGTCTGCCGATACCCAGCCGAGTTGGGAGGATGCCGAGCTGGGGGGTGGGGTTTTTACGTCCTATTTGCTGGAAGCCATTTCGGGCAGGGCCGATGAGAATGGCGATGGCTATGTGACCATTGGGGAGGCCTACCGCTATGCGGCGGTGCAGGTAGAGGCGTTCAGCCAACGTAAAGGCACCCCGCAAACCCCGAAGCTCTACGGCCCCGACGACTACACCCTGGCCCTCAACCCCATCGCGGTAGCCAGGAGCCGTCTGGCGGGCCTCAAACTGGCAGGCCACATCAACGGAGAGCAGTTCGATGCGCTGGCCGATTGGATCGAGGGCAGAAGGCAGCCCGACGACTTGAAGCTATATCTGGCTGGAACCCTGACTGGCGGGCAGTTTGTGAGCCTGGTACGGGCGGGGGCCATTCCGGGGGTTCCGGCCCAGATCCCCTCCGATATACGCCTGCAAAAAATGGGTTTGTTGCGGCGCGACGGCAAGATTCGCCTGGATCAGTTTTGGGTGTTGAGTCGGATGGTTCAAACCGGCAAGGCTACTCCCGATGTGAGCGACTTTCTGGGTGGCCGCTTGTCGGAGGTGAAGTTCTTGCAACGCTTGCGGGCGGGGGCCATCCAGGGGGTACCGCGATAGACCGAATGATCCTCACGCATAAGTACCTCCCACCTATGTTTTGGCTACCGGGACGATCTAGAATCATTTGGGTATTGCGCCCGGAACATGATTTTCCGTAGCCAGGATGCATCACTAGACCTTATACAGGCGCAACCTAACTGCTTTGGGAGTGACATACAGGGGGGTGCTGGGTCAATCGCTATCGCGGTCTCGGTCAATGCGGAGGCCGTGATGGTCTGTGGGGTTTTGTCTTGTCTTGCGCTCATATAGAGGCTGAGCAGTATCGGGAGCGTTGGCGGGAGCCAAACTGCGGCGTTGTGGTTGGCTTGCGAGGGCTGGGTTTGTGGCTCGAGCGGGTGCCTTAGACTGCCTCGAGCCAGCACTGGCTCGAGGCTGAAGGTCGGGGGGTGGA
The DNA here is from genome assembly GCA_964543055.1 of uncultured bacterium. Classification (GTDB taxonomy): domain Bacteria; phylum Deinococcota; class Deinococci; order Deinococcales; family Thermaceae; genus Meiothermus. Next base: position 8,332 of record CAZIXH010000406.1, on the reverse strand, counting down.
GAGGAGGTATTACTGAGGCGTGGATCGGTGGACGTGCGTCCGTTGGGGCGGACGTTTTGAGCCGGTCGGGTCTTTGTGGAGGCGGTGGGGGTCATCCCGATGCTTTGCTGCGAAGGGCTGGATGTTGCCGATGGGCTCCTGGCCATCTGCTCCAAAGGCAGTGTGGGCGTTTGAGGCTGCAAGGTTTCGCTCCAACGAATACCGAAGGCCGGTGTGGAGGTTTGTCCAAGGGTTGATGGAAGTGGGTTCTTGGGATGTATGGAAAGGCCCATCGCCGGCCAGATGACCAGGGCAAAAACCATGAAGATGACGGCATGGAGTGGGAGCAAGGCCGTGCTCAGGCGCAGGAGGTCGGCCTGAGCAAAGGTGGGGAACTCGAGGCGACCGAACAGGGTGACGGGCTTGGCGCTGACCATCAGGGTCAGGCAGTAACCGGCTGCGGCGGTAGAAACGAAGGCCAGGGCGGAGGGGTTGTACCCCAGACTCACGGCCAGCACCGCTACCAGCGGCACCAGCACGGAGGAGCGGGCGGTACGGCTCACAATAAACAGGTGCGATAGCAGCGAGATGAACACTACTGCGCCTACTACCACCACGGGGCTGCTGTGTATGTGTGAACCCAGGTTTGTAAACAGCTTCTGAGTCAGTATCCCTGCGGCGCCTGAATCCACCAGGGTTTCTCCCAGCTTCAGGGTGGCTGCCATGAAGAGCAGCAGGTTCCACTCGACGTTTTTCAGGCCCTCTTTGAAGCTCAGAACCCGGGCTCGAGGCAGCGTGACGGCCAGGGCTCCCAGAAGGGCTATCAGGGTGCTGTTCACCTGGTGGAGCGGCTCGGTGCACCATAGACCGATGAGGGATAACATCACGCCAGCAACGTATTTCTCTTGCGGGGATAGGGGCCTGGGGTGCGCCTCCAGGCCAGCCGATAAATCGAACCGCTGGGCTCGCTCGGGTGCACTTAGAAAAAGGTGCAGGATCACCCAGGTTGAAGCCAGGGTGCTCACCAGTGCCAAGGGGGTTCCCAGCAGCAGCCAGCGGAAAAAGGAGAGGGGTTCGCCTCCCAGTCGCTGCACCATCTCTGCTGTGAGCAGATGAGCGCCGGCCCCCAGCAGCGAGGCCACCGCCGAGAGCAGAATGGCGGTGGGGAAGAGGAGGGCCAGGGCCCTGGTGAGCCGGGGGTTTTTGAGCGCGGTGGCAAAGGCCACAAAGACCGGCAGCAACAGCGCGGCCCTGCCGGAGGTGGAAGGAATCAGGAAGGCGGTCAGCAGGATGACCCCGCTCAGGGTATAAAAAAGCCCCGAGACTGTGCGAGCCCGCCCTGCTACCGCCCAGGCCAGCCGCTCTGCCAGCCCGACATTTTTGGCTGCACCTGCAATAAAAAAAGCGGACAGCAGCAGCCAGATCATGGGGTCGCCCAGCGAGGCAAACAGGGCCTCGGAGGAGTCCAGACCCAACAGGGTCAGAGCAACGGCGGCGCCGAGGGCGATGTAGGTATCGTTGATGGAGGTGAACACCCAGCCCACCACAGCCCACGCAAAGACGATTAGCGCCAGCCGTGCTTGCGCAGGCAGCTCGGGGAGCCCAAAGCCGATGCCCAGCGCAACGCCCAGGGCGAGTGCACCTGTCCTCCAGTAGCGTAGAAAGTGGATGTTTGTCCCGATGCGGGCAGTCCAGGCGAGGGGTTTTTTGGGGTGCAATAGCATGTAAAGCCTCCAAAGCTCGGAGATTGACTGGATCCAGGCTGGGCTCGAGGTTGAGAAAACCTGCTTGATGGCCTGCACTTGAACTCCTATTCAGCCAGGGTTAGACCCCGAAGCGGGCGGTGATTATGTTGAGACTTGATGCCACCTATATACGCTCGGGCTCTGCATACACAGCGAGTACGATCAAGCGCCAAGGCTTGGCTGGATGTGGGGTGTGGGCTGGCGCAGATGCTGCCCAAGCTGTACTAAACGCATGGCCTGGCTGATAGCGTCGGCTACCCAGTCCTCGGCATGCTGCATGGCTTCTTCGAGGCTGGATGGATGGGGAATGATAGAGCCTACCCAGTCCAGCCCGTAGCGGTACAGCTCCTGCGCTCCCTGGCCCAGGCTGCCGCCCAGCGCCAGCACGGGTTTGCCCAGGGCGTGGGCTTGCTGGGCTACCCAGAAGGGTACCTTGCCGGTGGTGGTGGTCGCATCCACCCGGCCCTCGGCGGTAATGACCAGGTCGGCTTCCAGGAGGGCCTGCTCGAGGCCCATGTAGGGCCCTACCACCTCGGTCCAGGGCAGCAAGCGGGCCCCCAGGAAGGCCATCAGGCCCGTTCCCAGCCCGCCCGATGCGCCCGATCCGGGCAAAGAGGCGCAATCCAAACCCAGGTGAGTTTGGATCATTTGGGCGTAGCGAGCCAGCCCCTGTTCCAGCAGCTCCACCATTTCCGGCGTGGCTCCCTTTTGTGGCCCAAAAACCCGGGCTACCCCACGCGGGCCCAGCAGGACGTTGCGAATGTTGCAGGCGGCCCAAACCTCCACCTGGCCAATGCGCGGATGAGCCCGGCTCAGGTCGAGACTTTGCAGGCTGCGTAGCCCGATGCCGCCCAGGTCAATAGGCCTGCCCCCGGCATCCAGCAGGCCGACACCCAGGGCCTGGGCCATGCCGGCCCCGCCGTCGTTGGTGCCGGAGTCGCCACAGCCTATCAGGATGCGCTCGATTTCTGGCATATCCAAAAGGGCGCGAATGAGCTCGCCCACGCCATAGGTGGTGGTGTATAAGGGGTTGCGCTGGTGTGGGGGAACCAGCCTCAGTCCGGCGGCGCTGGCCATCTCGAGTACGCCCGTTTTGCCGTCTCCGAGAATGCCAAAGTGGGCGTCCACGGTTTGGCCAACTGGCCCCATGACCTTTTTGTGGAAGAGCCATCCCTTGGTGGCCTCCACAAGAGCCTGGGTGAAGCCCTCGCCACCATCGGTCAGAGGCAGTAGCCGGGTATGGGAATCCGGGAGCGCCCGCTTAACGCCGCGCTCGATGGCTTTGGCCAACTGGGCAGAAGACAGGCTTTCTTTGAAACCTCCGGGTGCAATCAGGACATTCATGCGAGTACCTCCCTAAAGCGGCCCCATCCTAGGAAGGCTCCTCTAAGCTGACCTTAGCCTGACATTAGAGGGTTTTAAGTCTGGGTTTGGCCAAGGCAGTCGCGTCAGGGTGGCCTTGGGCGCTGCATACTCCACACCACGGCGCGGGATGCTCGGGCGAACCTGGTAAAGCTCAAGCAAATCCCTTGACCTCCGGGGGCTTGTAATGCCAGCTTTACGTGAACACCTTGCAAACTGTAGGAGCGGTGAGGTAAGGAGCAGGGGTTAGGGGGTAGGGGACAGGTGTTAGAGACCCACAACCTACCTCCTACCACCCACCCTAACCCTGTGTATAAAAGTTGGTAGTACGCCTAAAGTTGCTGCAACAGGTTGGCGCGACTGTGCATGGTGCTGGATGGTTTGAATAGAACGCTCTGCAAATATTTTGAACCATTCGACTTCAAGAAAGCCTTGTCCTGAACAGAACCGTGGCCGCCGAGAAACTCGAAACCCAAGCACCCGTTGGCCGGGCTCGGCCCACGCCTGGGTGCGCAATATGCGTCCGGATCCAGAGGCAATGCAGACAAGCGTGCCTCCCCCCGGTGAGGCACGTCTGCTTGTCCCTTCTCTTTTTCGTGGGCGGCCACGTCGGTTAGGAGCGCGATAAAAAAGCCTCGAGCGTGCTCGAGGCCTCACTTCCATCCAGAACACTAGAGCCTGGCACACTGGTCTTCTTTGCTACCCTGCACGATGTTGCCTCCCCCTGTGGGCGCAGGGCTATTTTCCTTGCACTGCAAGTTGCCGTTCACGCGGTTGCCAGAGACCTGTACGCCCCCATAGTTCTTTACAATCTGGATGCTACCATTTACGGTATTGCCCGCAGCCACCAGAGGGCCACGCATCTCGTCGTACTGGATGTCGCCGGTCACGCGGGTATTGCTAATCGAGGCACTGTCCCCTTGCTTGATCTGGATGCTACCGCCCACGACGGCCTCGCTTACCTGAACTTCCCGGGCGTTCTCGGCCTGGATGTTGCCCTGTACACGGATGTTGCTGGCCAGTAAGGTGGCATTTTTGCGCACAAACAGATTGCCCTGTACACGGGTGCCGTTCAGGGTGCAGGTCTGGTTTTCCTTGACCTCGAAGTTCTCGACCATAATTGCTCCCAGGGTGCAGCCCTGGTTGGCAACTGCGTCGCTGAAACCTACCCCTGGGGTGCTGAGCGAGCCTTGAACGGTGCTGCCTCCACAAGCGGCCAGCGCCAGGCCGATTGCCCCCGCGATTCCTACCCACAAGACATTTTTCATCTGCGTCTCCTTCCGGTAGCCATGGCTACCTGCGGCTAGGGTGCAATCTCCACGTTAGGCCAACCTTAGACGCCCGTTAGGCTACCGTCAAAGCTTTGTCCTGAACAGAACAGTGGCCGCCTCAATGAGCGGCCAAGTCTGTGAAGGGCTCGATATCGAAAACGGCTCTAAACCCACCAGGCCCCGCCCTCGTTTTCCCAGCGCTCGAGGTCGGGCTCCGGTGCTGGGGTGGCTGACAGGGGTTCGGGCAACACCAGGGGCGATTCCTCTTCCAAACGGGCTAGCTCGAGGTCGTAGGGCTTTGGAAGGGGTTGAGGGGTCAGGTAGCTATAGCTCAGGCTATACATGCGAACCTCCTTTGCGGGTGAACAATAGGATGCCTGAAGCGGCTTAGACACGCTTTGAATGGCGATTAGAAGGTTCTAAAATTCTTGCAAATAATGGCCAAAACGGTATTTGCCGCGCCAGGTGCATTGCGGCATCAGTACAGATACTGAGGCCGCCGAGCCAAGCGCGCACTCGGTGTGTGCCTTGCAAGCGTGAGGCTAAGTGAATCTTCGACAAACATGCCTCGACCTGCTTGATGGGGCAAACCTGCCGTGGAGGCGTTTAGCGCAGCTTGAGCGTACTGGCTCTGATTTCTGCAATGGCGGCGTCATCTGGTAAAACCTGACCCTGCGCGGGGTTGAAGCGGACATAACCTACCAACTGGTTGTTCCAATAGACCGGGAACTGCACGGCATTCGCGGTAGGTAAGCCGAAGGTGCCGAAGCTAATTTGGGCAGTCTGGGTTTTCAGTAAGTTAAGGTAACTTTGCAACTGGCTTTGTCTCAAGGGCTGGGTGGGAATAGAGGTGTTGCGGGCCTGGTGTGGCACCGGCTGGCCCGTGCTGGGATTGAGGGTAATGGAGGCAATGGTACGACCCTGGTATTCCAGCCCTACCCGCAGGGCCTGTTGACGGTTACCCTGCTGCACCACCCAGATGTAACCCAGGCGAAGCTCTTGCTGCAGGCTCTGAAATAGCGGGGGCAACCGGCGCTCTCGGTTTGGTCGCTCCCGCTCTGGCCGCTCTCTGCGGCGGTCATCATCGTCGTCATCGCGCTCGGCCTGTACCGACGTGTACAGACTCAGCAGAGCGAAGGGGGTGAGCCGCGCCAGCGTGGGCCCGGCCATGCTGCCACATAGTAGAAAGAACCCCACTAACGCCTGAACCCAGCCTGCGCTAGACATCGGGCCCCTCCGGTAGTTCCAGCGTAAAAATAGCGCCCCTGCCCGCACGATTGGCGACCTGAACCCGGCCCCGGTGGAGGTGAGCCACCTGGGCCACAATGGAAAGCCCCAGACCGGTTCCCTTGGAGCGCTCCCCTTTGCGAAAGCGCTCAAAGATGGCGGCTTGTAACTCCGGGGGAATGCCGGGGCCGGTGTCCCAGACCTGAATCAGGATGCGTCCCTCCTTGCGTTCGGCCCTGAGGCCAATTTGGCCGCTCTCGGTATGGGTGATGGCATTGGAAAGCAGGTTGCCTACGGCCCTGGCTACCAGTCCGGCATCGCCGTAGGCCCGAAGGTCGGGCGGAATTTCTAGTTGAAACTGTAGGCCTTTCTGTACAGCGGCCTGGGTGTGGGAGGGCAGGATGGTGTCGAGGGCCTCGGCCAGCAGAAAAGATTCAAACGGGTTGGAAAGCCCGGCCTCGAGCCTTGAGAGGGTGAGCAGATCTTCGGCCAGCCGGGTGAGGCGCCCCACCTCAGCGCGCATTCGCTCCAGGGTTTGGCGGTACTCGGCGGCACTGCGCTCACGCCGCAGGGTGACCTCGAGGTCGCTTTTGAGCACCGTGAGGGGGGTGCGCAGGTCGTGGGCGGCATCGGCGGTAAAGCGACGCTGGGCGTCTACCAGGCTTTCCAGACGGGCCAGCATGGCGTTGAGGCGTTGTTTGAGCTGACCAATTTCATCCTGGCCTGCCGAGGCTGGAATACGGCTGCCCAGCTCACCTGCTTCCACGCGACGGGCCGTGTGGGCGATTTCGTGTAGAGGCCGGGTTACGTAACCGGCCAGCAGGTAGCCCACGCCCACCGCCACCAGGCTTCCTAACCCCAGCCAGAGAAGCAGGGTATCGCGCAGACGGTTGAGCACCCGGATGGTGCCCAGGTCGGTGGCCTGTATCATCACGATATAGGCTGTGCGAAAGGCGCTTTCGGCAGTGACGATTGGGTACAACACGGCTCTTTTCTCGTGTGCGATAGGTTTGGGAGATAAGGCTACCTGCCACAGGGGCCGGTTGTCCGGGCCCTTATGTGCATACGCGGCAACGCCGCCGGCGCGGGCCTGCTCGAGGGCCTCTGGGGGTATGGTGGGTGGCGCTTCGCTCTCCGAGAGGGCTTGCAAGACCTGCCCCCTGGGGTCAAGCAGAAATACCTCCGGGTTTTCAATCTCCTCGCGGATGGGCGCGGGCGGCAGGGCTCTGAGCGCAACGCCTTCGGGCCCGATGGCAAGCTGAGTGTAGGCGGCCGCCAGCCGGGAAAGGTCCTCCTCAAAGTCAGCTTGTAAATCGCGGGCCAGATACAGGTACAGGGTAGCGCCCATGCCCAGCAAGACCACGGCCAGGGCCAGGGTATAGACCACGGTGAGCCGCACCTGGAACGACATCAGGACTCCGAAGTCCGCAGCACATACCCCATGCCCCGTACGGTATGGATGAGGGGCCGGTCGAAAGGTTTGTCCACCTTGCTGCGCAAATACGAGATATACACATCCACCACGTTGGAATCGAGGCCGCTCTCGCCCTCCCAGACCGCCTCGGCAATCCGGGTGCGAGAGAGAATCTCTTCGGGGTGACGCAGCAGGTATTCCAGCAGCGCATACTCGCGTGCGGAGAGCTCCAGCACCTTACCCGCCCGCTCGGCCCGGTGCTTAGACGGGTCAAGGCTAAGGTCGGCATACTGTAACACCGCCTCGCTCCCACCCCGCCGGGCCAGCGCCCGCAGACGGGCCAGCAACTCATCAAACTCGAAGGGCTTGGTCAGGTAGTCGTCGGCCCCGGCATCGAGGCCGCTCACCTTGTCCTTCAGGCTGTCCCGTGCGGTGAGCATCAGAATGCCAGCCCGCACCCCCAGCCGACGCATCTCCCGCGCCGCCGAGACGCCATCGCGCCGGGGTAGCATGTAGTCCAGCACAATCAGGTCGTACTCGGTGGTGGCCGCCCGATAGACTGCCTCCTCGCCGTCGGCGCAGGCGTCCACGTTGTAGCCTTCCTCCGAGAGCCCACGCACCAGCACCGCCGAGAGTTGTTCGTTATCCTCAACAACCAGCAAACGCATATCTTCAAACGTACCTCAACTGTGGCTGAAAAGGTGTAGAGGTCTTTTGAAGCTGGTCGAAACCTGTGAGTGGGGGGGTCTCGCGCGGCTCCAATTCCACCAGGGTGGGGTGTTGGGGCAGGGCAAAGGCTTCAACCAGTACCCAGGCCGGCCCCTGTTGCCGCACCCGCACCTGCACGGGTCGGTTCAATCGCAGGTGTTCGGTGCCTTTGCTGTTGGGGTCTATTTGAACGTCGAAGCGCTCGAGCCAGACCGAGCGCAGTTGTGTTCCGTAGAACTCCAGTCCCAGCACCCTGCCTTCCAGCACCTGTATAGTATGGCTCCTGCTCATGGCCCACAGAGTAGAAAAGGCCCATTGTGCACTTTTTAGAGCTGTATTAGAGGGCTCTAATGCAGGAGCTCAATCGAGCGGATGGTCGTTTTCCAGATACTCCAGTACCCCTCGAGCGATGCCATAACTGACGCGGTCCAGGTAGTTGGCGTCGCGCAGGTTCTGTCCCTCTACCGGGTGGCTCAGATAGCCCATCTCCACCAGGATGGCCGGCACGCTGGTGTAGCGGATGACGAAGAAATCCGAGCTGCGAACCCCTCGGTTGACGGCGGCAGTAGCCCCCAACATGTCGGAAAGCCCCCTCCCGGCTGTCCCTTATACCCATCTTACGCTGC